>CAMTOL010000178.1 GCA_947074135.1 uncultured Rikenellaceae bacterium | reverse complement strand
TCCGCTCCAGTTGGGTGTTTGTTCTTGTTAGTCTCATCTTCCTTGTCTCCCATCGTTATTTCTGGCTTATCGACCTTCTCCTCCAACCTTTCGATCTGCCCATCGAGGCGAGTGATATGTGCGGATTGAATTTTCACGACTTGCTCAGTATTGCCCCATTCAGCAGAGTCTGCCTCGGCAAACTCTTTGCGCCGCTTGGCCCGAAAGAAAATCAGCGTTCATAGAAGTCCACTCGCCAATAAAAAATTTAGAATAATGCTTAGGTGTTCCATTTTTTCGTGATTAGGTTAATAGATTTGGTATTTCGACGAGTTCAGCGTTATACTCATCTGTCAAACATTCTAGTTCGAGCGAGTTGACATAAAAGCCTGTTTTTAGATATTTCTCGTCCTGCACGACTGAGTTCATATCTATGTGTTTGCCTGTAAACATCTTGGCGGCGATTTTGCGAGCAGGCGTTTTGTGATAGCGTAAGGCACAATCGGCAATGTGCTGCACGAGCGTTTTAGAGCTGCTTTCGCCTCTATTGTGCCACAGTTTTGTCGGCTTGCCGCTACTGTCCAAAAGGTAAAGTGCATAAAGCAGCGTGTTGTTTGTCATCTGAGCAATGTCGGCAACAGGCAGCGTGATGCTCATATCGAGGTTGTTGGCAAGATTTACAACCACTTCGGTCGATAGTGCATTTTTGTACTTTTCAATATCGTCCATCTTTAGCGACAACTGTTCAAAGCGGCACGATTCGGTGTAGATACCAACCGAAGTGTTCCAACCGCCAAGGGTCTGCTTGATAAGCATCGAGAACTGCCCGCTAACCGAAAAGCCATTCAGCTCAATTTTATGAGTACTCGTGTCGTTGAGTTTTACGTTGTAGGCAAAGTAGTACTCTTCGTTGCGCCACACGCCATCCTTGTTGAGATAGTAAACCTTGTTGCTGCTGTTAGTAATTGTAAAGGCAAACTCTACGTTAATCGAAAAATCCTCCGAGGGTCTGCCGCCGCCCATACCATACACCACTTTGTAGTACTCAGCAACGAGCGACCATTCGAGTATCATTTTATATCTGCACTGCTCAACGGCAACTTCAGTTGATTTGAGTATTTTGTCCTGATGGTCATCATTGCCCGAAAATAGCAGTTTATTGCTGTCAGTGATGGATAGCGCACCATTAGCATTGCTCCAACTGCCAATAGAGTAAATCTTTAATTTCTCTAACAAATTCTCTTGCAGAACGTTGTCAACTTTGATTAAAATCTTACGTAGAGCAGGTGATATTTCGAGAATCGAGTCGTCGCCAAGTACGTTGATATGTCCGTCCCACATCGAGTCGATACGCTCTCGTGTAGCTTTTGTGATGATTGGCTCGCCTGTATGGGTCGTGAGCGTTTCGCCACTCGCAGTAACAAGCCAACCGACAGGAAAGAGTGAACCGATAGAGTAGAAACTTACAGGGCGGGTGTCGTTGTAGAGTGAAATCGTGCGCCGAATGTGCAGTGCGCCATTTGATTGAAAAATTTGAGCTGCAAATGGGCGCATACATAGCTCAAGCACCTCTCTGTATGTTGGTTCAGTGTAGAGAGTGTAGAGCTGCTCCATATCGACATAGACCTGTTGTAGCGGAGAACGATTTTCGTCCATACCGTCTGCATATAAGTCCATCCAATCGGCAATATCGACCCCAAGCTCCAAAATATCAATACACTGAGCAATCAGCTCCCACGCTGAACGAACGCCTGTAAACTGTTTATCACTGTTATCCAAAAACGGCAGTGAGGATAGAAGGTTAAAGCCATCTACTGCTTTGATGCTCACTTGGTAGGGCGGTGCAGTGAAATTTTCAGAGTAAAGGTCAGCCACAACATAGCCTCGCCAGTAGAGTTTGGTGTTGCGGTAGATTGAAACCCTAAATTTGCGAGGGTCAGAGGTGAATAGTCCTAAGTAGTGAAAGTTCTCAAAACATTGAATGTTGATAGTCGCCTCTGAGCCTTTGACAGGAATAAAGAACTCATCGCCACGCCGCTCCCAGGTAATCGATAGCGGCGAGCTGCCATCAAAGGCCATCTGCTCCGCCGCCCCAGCATATCCTCGCTCCGAGATCTCAACCCTCCAGAACACATCTTTATGCTTGCTCCGAAGCTCCGCCCAATATTTAAGTCCAAATTCCGCCATACCTTTTCGCTTTAACACCGTAAAGGTAAACCCTGCGAAAAGTTTTATACTGGGACATTGTCCCAGTATAAAAAAAACGCCCTCAGTTGAGAGCGTTTTACGAAGTGATTATTTGCTGATTATTAGAGAGTAAACTATCTTATGGTTTTTGAATTTAGCTTTTCAGATAGTATATCCATATCCGCACCAATCTTAGTATCAGTGATGCGGGCATAGATTTGGGTTGTTTTTATAGAGGTGTGTCCTAATAGGCGGCTAACTGTTTCGATTGGCATCCCATTGGCAAGAGTAATGGTGGTCGCAAATGTGTGACGAGCAAGGTGATAGGTCAACTCTTTGTTTATATCGCACAGCGCGCCAATCTCCTTGAGGTAGTCGTTGCACTTTTGGTTTGAATAAATTGGCAGTAACTTTTCCTCCCTACCGCTACGTCGTTTAGATTTGCTATATTTCTCAACAATCATACGTGGAATATCAAGTAACGGTATCGTAACGCCTACTTTTGTCTTTTGGCGTTTGGTGATGATACGTTGCCTACCCTCGGCATCCACCTGAATATCCTCAAAGGTGAGGTTTGCAACATCGGTGTAGGCAAGCCCCGTATAACAGCTAAACAGGAACATATCTCGCACCATAGTTAATCGAGGCGAGTTGAACTCCCGCTGAGTTAATCTTGCCAACTCCTCCTGCGTAAGGTAACCTCTATCAACCCTTTCGTACTGCACCTTGTAAGTCGAAAATGGGTCGGCGTGTATCCAACCGTTGTTGAGTGCCAAGTTAAACATAGTGCGAAAGTGCTTTACAAGTTTACATGCACTATTGTTACAGATGTTTTTGTGGTTGCGCAACCAGAGGTCAAACTCCTTAATAAAACTGTGCGAGATACTTTTAATTGAGATGTCATCAATATTATAGCGCATCTTCATATATTCGTGTAGGCATCTACGAGTGTAGACATAACGCTGATAGGTGTCTTTAACAACGCCTCCGCTCTTGTAAACCAAGTAGTAGTCTTCGAGGAACTTATCGCAGAGCGGAAGCAAGGTGATACATTTGTCATCGACACATAGAATTGAGTTTTTTAGTACCCTTGCATTAACAGGCTCGCCGTTGTTGATGCACTCGTGGTATTTGCGTTTAATCATTGAGCGCAACTCTTCGAGCGTTTCGTTGATATCTTTCTCCTCTTTTGTTATACCAACTGTGCGCCGATCTTCGGCAGACCATCTGTCGAGTTGTGTGTGCATTTTTGTGAAGAATGTTGTCATATCTCCATTTACGCTAATTCGACACATAATTGAGATTTTGCCAGTAGTTTGCTTTTTTCCTTTGGGGATATAAAAGGTTACACTAAATGAAGAGCGAGTTGGCACTCTCAGTTTTTTGATTGCAACAGGTCGTTGCTTTGGTGCTAATTTAGTTTTCATTGTCAATAAAATTTATGCCTGCACAAAGGTATGTAGTTTTAATATGCTGATTATCATCTTGTTTGCGACAAACTGCGGCATAAGTGCGGCATTGTGCGGCACAATGATGTTGTAGGCATATTAACTTCCTTTAACATAGCTGTTTACAGTGCAAACATAAAGCTCTTTTTGGGAACGTTCAAGAGAAATCTGACCTTTCTGCGGTTTGCTCGACCTTTTCGCCGATTTTTAGACCTTTGTCGCAGTTTGCCGCATCGAGGTCACGAATAAGATTATTTAAATGTGTCGCAAATTGTCGCAAAATGTCGTAAAAAAGTGCGGCAGAGGGCGGCAAATCACGACAAAAGACGGCGAAATATGTACTCGAACTATTTGTTTTTCAAATAGTTACAACAACGAAAGTACTGATATTGAGTGGGTTAATTAGTGGGAGTGAAAGCAAAACAGACCTCAATAGTGTGACTTTTGCCGCAGTTTCAAAAAGTGTAAAAATACAAACATTTGAATGCCAAGTAGTTAGAGCTGCAGCCAGCGCAAAAAAAGAGTCTGATAATCGCTAAATTATCAGACTCTTGCGGTATGGACGGTAGCTCACTTATGAATGCAAATGACTGTATTTGATTGCTATTTTGGTATATTATAGCGTTTTATAATAAAATCATTTAAAGTTGGTAATCCTGTAAATTTTATTGAGCTACAAATTCTCCGCCCCTATTTTTATTGTTTAAAAGATTTTAAGTTTTCTACAATCTCGTCGAGCGTATGAATGGCTGTATTTAAAGCTACCTTATCCGCTAATGATGGACTAAATTCTAAGACCTCATTCTTTGTTATCTTGTGCCAAATAGGAAGTATTACTTTATGACCGTTCATTTCTCTTGCTACCATTCCGTTTAATTCGTACTCCGTCCAATTCTTTTTAATAAAGCTCGGAGAAATAATAACTAATCCATAATTTGAGTTTGAAAGTCCTTTGTCGATACTTCTTCTTAGGCTATCTCCTATTTTTAACTCGAACTCGTCATACCACACCCTAAAACCTTGTGTTTTGAGGGCTTCGGCTAATTCTCTAACTATGTCATCTTTATCTTCTGAAGCGTGTGAAAT
>CAMTOL010000177.1 GCA_947074135.1 uncultured Rikenellaceae bacterium | reverse complement strand
TATAGCACTAGTTTTTTTAGCAGTTGTGCGAATGGTCAGTTTACACCTCGTCACTTTTGCTCGTTCAGCTTCCGCTATGTCGTATGATCATGAATTATTATTACAGTATGCAATCTGGTACAGCAACAGACCAGTGCTATTAAGCTCTTCATCCCATTTTGCCCTACTGCGACTATCTCGACAAAAGAACTCATACTTTGAGCTAGTTTCTATTATCCATATGTCGTGCCCTTCTTTAGTATTCATTGGTTCAATTTTTAGAGTTCCATTGCTTGATTTTAGTGTTTTTAGGCTATTCCATCCAACAATATTGCGTTCAATGCCACTATAATATGGTGGTTTGTTGCCATTGCTGTTATAGGCACCTCCACTCATAACAGAGATGTCGTAAAGTCCCACAGTATAACCTCCCGAACCGTTGTAGTCAGTGTCGTAGAAGTCAGGTAGCCCAAGTACGTGTCCAAATTCGTGAACAAACGTTCCGATTCCAGCCAATGTTGATCCTTGTGTTCCTCTAAGTTCTGAGGTACAGGCGTAGTCCCAAAGTTCTACACCGTCAAATACTCTATTGCCTGTAGTATTACTAGAGTGAACTATCCAGCGGTGTGGCCAAATTGAATTTGAAGATCCGCCTTCTGCTTCATTATATCCAGCATAAAACACAAAAACGTTATCAACGTATTTTGGATTTATTGTAGCAAACTCTGCAAAGTTAATTTCTGCATCGGCAGCTTCACAAGCATCTCTTATCATTTGAGCAGGTCTTATGTCGTTGCTCGATCCTGAACGAGCACCATAATATGCCATTGAGTTAGGAAGGGTTACGATTGACGAAACCACAAACTCAATGTTGTATTTTCCTAAAGAGTTGTCTGTGAAATAATCTTTAGCACTACCTATTGCTCCATTATGGCTGTAACCTTTTTGGTTAAGTAAATTCTCGAAAGTTGCTTTTGTGTGTGCATCTTTGAATTTAACATCACTATATTGGGCAAGTATTACTAATCCTTTTAGTGGAAGATCTGATGCCAATTTTGCGTTTAGACTATAAGGAGCTTGAGCAACAGATTTTGACATATTCAACTGTTGAAGATATTGTCGTTTAATGAGTGCTGCTTGTTTTCCAAGTTCAAGATAGTTTTGGTCAACACCAGTCGAAAGTGTAGAAACATAACGTTTCTCATTCTCATCTCTATTTGACGGACTTGATGCTCTTACAGGTGCAGAATTGCGAGTTTGTGCGTTGTTGTCAAAGTAGTAAAAATAGCCATCATTATCTCTCTCTACTTGATAGCCGTCAAGAGTTAGAGTGTAGCTAAAAAATTCGTCCCCGTAGATTTGAACAGAAATCTGTGTGCCGTTGGGTAGATTTACTGTTAAAGGATGTGGGTAGGCAGGTATTGCAATCGATTTTTGGGTAGTGAAGAGTAGTGATATAATTATCAGTGTACTCAATAAAAAGATTTTTTTCATAAATCGTGTCTTGAAATTTTATGAATAATGTAAATTATCTAATGCAGTAAAGTTACACTATTTTATTTACATCTCCAAATATATCCCACTCTTTTGGTGCAGGAGCGGTGATAGTTAGAGGTTCTTTGGTTACCGGGTGTGTAAAGGTTAAGGTGTTGCTATGCAGTGAAATACCTCCATTATTATTAGTGCGTTTTGCACCATATTTTATATCTCCTTTAATTGGACAGCCAATCGAAGATAGTTGTGTTCTAATCTGATGATGTCTGCCAGTGAGCAACTCTACTTTTAGTAAGAAATATCGCTCTGAGGTAGCTATTAGTTCATAAATTAGCTCGGCAGACTTTGAGTTTTGTTTTGGGGTGTTGCTAACAAAACTTTTATTGATCTTTGAGTTGCGAGTGATATATCCTTTGAGGTGCTCTTTGGATTTTGGAGGCTGATTTTCCACTATGGCTAGGTACTCTTTTTTGAATCCTCGATTTTTTAGCTGTTCGTTGAGTCTGACAAGTGCTTTTGAGGTTTTGGCAAACAGTACAACGCCGCTAACTGGTCGGTCTATTCGATGTACAACGCCTAGAAATGCCTCACCTGGTTTGTTGTATTTTACTCTAAGATACTCCTTTACTCGTTGTTCGAGTGCAGCCTCGCCATTAGTGTCGGGTTGAACCAACTCTCCAGCCTTTTTGTTCACTACAATTATGTGATTATCTTCGTATAATATATCCATTTGACTTTAGAATTAAGAATTGTGCATCTTTGTTGATTATATCAATCAAAAATAAGAGGTAAAGTTAGCAAAAAATGCTTTCTTTACCTCTCTAAAACGTAAAAATAGTTAGATATTCTATAACTATTACTAAAAAATAAACATTGAGCTTATCTCTTTGTAGTCATATACGCGTGTTATTGCATCAGCAAATATATCTGCTACTGAAAGAACTGTAAATTTTGAAGTATCTTCGTCAGTTTTAAGTGGAATTGTGTCAGTCACAATCACTTCGCAAAGTTTTGATTTGTTGATTCTATCATAAGCAGGTCCAGAAAGCACTGGGTGTGTAACGGCTGCACGAACCGATTTTGCGCCCATATCCATCATCATATCGGCTGCTTTGCAAATTGTTCCAGCAGTGTCAATCATATCGTCAAGGATAATCACGTTACGACCCTCTACATCTCCGATAGCAGTCATACGTCCTACTGAGTTTGGTTTGTCACGTTGTTTGTGGCAAATAATCATTGGTGCATCCAAGTATTGGCAATAGGCGTTTGCTCGTTTAGCACCACCCATATCAGGAGCTGCAACCGAAGCGTCTTCTAGGTGCAAGCTTTTAAGATAAGGTACAAAAACACCACTAGCGTATAGATGGTCAACTGGAACATCGAAAAAGCCTTGAATTTGGTCAGCGTGAAGATCCATAGTCATTACTCGGTCAACTCCAGCAGCTCTGAGTAGGTTGGCAGCTAGTTTTGCCCCGATTGGCACGCGAGGACGGTCTTTACGGTCTTGACGTGCAAGTCCGAAGTATGGCATAACTGCTATAACACGATGCGCTGATGCACGTTTTGCGCCATCAATCATCATTAGCAACTCCATAAAGTTATCGGTTGGTGGGAAAGTCGAACAGATAATAAAAGTAGTGCAGCCACGAATTGATTCGTTATAGGCTGGTTGAAACTCTCCGTCCGAGAACTCCAATACTTGTGATTGACCTAGCTCTGCTCCGTATTTGTCAACGATTTGTTCGGATAAATAGCGTGAAGAGCGAACTGTAAAGAATTTAATTTGATGATTTCCCACCGTTTTTTGAAATTAAGAATTAAAAATTAAGAATTAAGAATTATTTGAACTAACAACAACTAAATTGTTGTCGGCAACGTAAAACTTAAAACCTTTTTCGGGTGCAAAGGTAAGCTAAAAGAGTATATCTTCCAACTTAATTTTTTGAAATAACATCTGCGAACGACTGCTTTCATACAAAATGCCCACTGTATGCTCGTTAACGAGTGTTAGACACGAGTAACCCCAGCTCGGTTCGCTATCGAGCAGCACTCCGTTGTTAAACGAGTTGCCACCGTCTATCGAAGCCTTAATAGTTATGTTGTTTCTCCCTTTTTCGGTGTCTGGGTTCGAAAACAGCAACACATCTTCTCCTTTGTAATTAACCTTGATGAGCGAAGCCATACACACAGGTTCACGAAGAACTGAACGAGATGAGGGGTGTTCGCTCCAACTTTTTCCCATATCTTTGGTGATGAGTACAGCACGACTTCCGCCTCGGTTGTCACGATTGTTGAGCATCAAAACTCCATCTTCTAGCTCTACAACTTGAGCTTCAGTGGTGTTGCTTCGAGCCGACGTTCCGCTTTGCCACGTTTTGCCTCCGTCTTTTGAATATACAATAGTTGCGTGAGGCATTTTTGCGGTGTCAACATATTGAAATGCAAAGACCAAAGTACCATCTCTCATCGTAATTCCTCTACCTGGTCCTTGAAGTGTTATGTGCCAGTCGTGTGGCTTTACCTGTTCGGTGATGTTGATTGGGTTGCTCCACGAGTAACCGTTATCGGTTGAGTTTACAACTACGATTTGGGCTGCCTCCTCCTCTGGTCTTGTTCCATTTTTGGTCGATGTCCAGGCTCTGCCTCCGCCCATAGCGTGAGTCCAGAGAGCCATAGCCCAAACGGTTCCGCTATTCTCGTCAACTAGCAGTGCTGGGTCGCCAACTCCGTTTTGCGAGTCGGGCAAGTTGCCGTAGCCTCGCATATCGATAATTCGTTGCATTGGTAACCACGTTTTACCGCCATCTTTTGAACGAGAAAGTCCGACTTGTACATCGTCTTGAAGGTCGAAACTGGTGTAGTTTCTGATGTCATAGGCGGCAAGTAGGTCGCCATTTTTGGCTGTTACCAGAGCAGGGATTCGGTATGAATGCACTTCATCTTGTCCTGCATTGCGAACCGATACTCCCATTCGCCACTCTTTTGTGTCGGTTTGTTCTTGGAGTTCGATTTTTGAGCTATTGGAAGCAATGTTAGTGATTTTTAGTTCGATTCTATCGTCTAGGTCAGTTCTTGGACGCATTTTTACTGAAATGTAGAAGTAGTTTACGCCGCGAAACAGTTTTGTGTTACTCCTTAGAGTTGTTGTTGTTTCGACCTTGTTTGTGCTTCCTATTAAGATAGCGTAAGAAGGGTTTTTATAGATAGTTTGTCCGCCACCAAATTGCGAAACGTTGCTA
>CAMTOL010000176.1 GCA_947074135.1 uncultured Rikenellaceae bacterium | reverse complement strand
GTTGAGATGCCATATTTACGGCAGAGCTCAGCCACCGAAACTTCGGCACGAATACCCTCCATAACGACAAGGGTCTTCTGCTCGGAGCTGAAGATGCGCTTGGTTGCTCGACGCATATCTTTGATTAGTTTCTCAGAATTAGCCACAGGTGAAATGGCTGATTTAGTCGCAGGACGACCTCTCTTGGTTTGTGTTTTTGTAGTCATAGTCTACTCGATTTAGTTGTAAAGTTAATAAAATCCTCGACCCTTTTTCAGGCAAGAGCTCAATAAAGGCTCTTGCCTAAAAACCGTCAAGTTAAATAATACTTAATCGGTAAACATTTTGCTGACGATTTACAGGCAGGATAACTGTTTTTGATGTTATTGTTCGAGATGCTGCTATGGCAGATAATGAGTTATTAAGTAATCAAGGTAGTAACCAAGTGAATAACCAAGGTAGTGAACAAGTAGAACTACTTATTCATCCATATTCAAACCCTAATGCGTTGCTGCAACCTTCTGACGTTGAGGAATTTAACAGTATTAAAGAGACTCTTAACGGCAATATAAAAGTGGAGCTTATTCATCGACTTATTCATCTACTTATAAATGAAGGAGCAAAGAGTCGTCAAGAGCTTTCATCTGCGCTTGGTTTGGGTGTATCACAGCCGACTATGACTCGATGGCTAAATACAATGATAGATAATCGTTTAATTATCAATACTTCGACAAACAAGAATGCTCCTAATCAGAAGTATGCGGTTACGAATTTGGGTAAGCTCTATTATGATTATCTAAGTAGGGATTATGGGCAACAAAATTTATTTGAATAGGCTATGAAACAGGGATGGGAAATAAAGAAGCTCGGCGAGGTGCTTTCATTGGAATACGGAAAACCTCTTGATGCAGATAAAAGATGTTTAGATGGTATGTATCCTGTTTATGGAGCAAACGGAGAAGTTACAAGAACTAATTTGTGCTATTATGAGAAAACGTCTATTATTGTAGGTCGAAAAGGTACTGCTGGGGCAGTGAATATTACAGAAAGTAAATTTCATCCATTAGATGTTACATATTATGTTGTTTTTGATGATGTTAAGTACTGTCTGAAGTATTTGTATTACCTTTTGTCTAGTCTTGACTTACCATCATTAGCAAAGGGAGTTAAGCCTGGGATAAATAGAAATGATGTATATGCTATAAAGAGTGCCTTTCCGTCGTTAATTGAGCAGGAGCGGATAGTTGGGATTTTGGATAGTGCGTTTGCGAAGATTGATGAGTTGAAGGCGGTGGCAGAGCAGAACTTGCAACACGCTCGTGACCTCTTCCAATCCTCCCTCCGCCAATCCCTCACCCCAAAACCAAACTGGCAAACAAAGACAATAAATGATGTTTGTGATTTTTTTAACGGCAAGGCTCACGAGAACGATATAGTAGAAGATGGAGGGTATATCCTAATAAACTCAAAATATATATCTACAGATGGGCGTATTGCAAAAAGGACAGACAAACAGCTGTTTCCATTATATAAAGATGATATAGTAATGGTCATGAGTGATGTCCCAAATGGCAAGGCACTTGCAAAATGCGTGTTGATTTACGAAGATGATTTATACTCATTAAATCAACGAATTTGTGCTTTTAGAAACTCTAAAGTAAATGTGGAGCTACTTAGATACTTGATAAGTAGAAATCCTTACTTATTGTCTTTTAATAATGGTGAGAATCAGACAAATTTGAGGAAAAATGACATTCTAAAGTGTCCTATATCATACCCAGAAGATACATTAGAACAGCAACAAATTGTCGAAAAACTTGATGCGTTGAGTGACAGGTGCAAGGCAATGGAAGAGAACTACCACCAAACTGCAACTCTCTGCACCGACCTAAAACAAGCACTACTAAAAAAAGCCTTTAACGCCGAACTGTAAAATATACATATTATGAACGAAGCGCAAACTAGACTCGAAAAAATTGACCCTAAACTGCGTGAGGTGGGTTGGGGTACAGTGGCTGATAGTCGTATTCTGACAGAGCAGAATGCCTATACGATTGCTCCGGGCAAAATCGGAACGAAAGACAAAAAGCCCAAAAAAGTCGACTACATCTTGATGTACAGAGGTGTGAAACTTGCTGTCATCGAGGCAAAACGAGACGAGCTTCCTGCATCCGAAGGGGTAATGCAGGCAAAGGAGTATGCCAAGATGTTGCGCATTCGTTTCACCTATGCCACAAATGGCGACGAAATCTACGCCATAGATATGACCTCAGGCGAAGAGTGTGACCTCACCACATTCCCATCGCCCGACGAGCTTTGGCTTGCCACCTTTGGAGCATCAATCGAAGAGTGGAAAGAGAAATTTATCACCGAACCATTCTACTCAAACTCCAACAAAGCACCTCGATACTACCAAGAAAACGCCATAAATAGCTCTCTTGATGCCATAGCCGATGGACGTAACCGAATCTTGCTAACCCTCGCAACAGGAACAGGCAAGACCTTTATAGCCTTTCAAATAGCATGGAAGCTCTACCAAACAAGATGGAGCTTAAATAAAAATGGTCGTCGCCCAAAAATACTATTCCTTGCCGACCGCAACATACTCGCAAACCAAGCAATAATCGACTTTGGAGGCTTTAACGAAACGGCTATGACTCGTATAACGCCTGAGTTAGTTGCTAAAAAAGGACTCCCAACAGGACATAATGTATACTTTACTATATTCCAGACTTTTATGGGTGGCGACACTCCTAACTTTTACGGCTATGCTCCCGACTTTTTTGACCTTATTATCATCGATGAGTGTCACCGTGGTGGAGCTAACGATGAAAGTAACTGGCGTGGTATTTTAGACTACTTCGCCCCTGCTGTGCAAATAGGTCTTACCGCTACACCAAAACGCAAGGAGAATGCCGACACATACCAATATTTCGGCAAACCTGTATATGAATACTCACTAAAGCAGGGTATTGATGATGGCTTTTTAACACCGTTTCGCCACTGCAAGATGCAGAGCAACATCGACGATTATATCTTCTCGCCAGATGATGACATTCTAAGCGGTGAAGTCGAAGAGGGCAAAGTGTATAACGAAAATGACTTCTATGCAGGTAGGATCGAGATAAAACAGCGTGACGAAGCTCGTGTTGCAGAATTTATGAAGTATATTGGAGCAAACGAAAAAACAATCGTCTTTTGCTCCACACAGAACCACGCAGGGCAGGTGCGTGATATGATAAACCGACTTAAAAAGGTTAAAAATCCAAACTACTGCGTTAGAGTAACAGCCAACGATGGCACCCAAGGCGAAACATACCTCAAAGAGTTCCAAGATAACGACAAAACAATTCCAACAATACTGACCACCTCGCAAAAGCTATCGACAGGTGTTGATGCTCGCAATGTGCGTAACATCGTGTTGATGCGCCCTATTAATTCAATTATTGAGTTTAAACAGATTGTAGGTCGTGGCACTCGACTCTTTGACGGCAAAAACTATTTTACTATTTATGACTTTGTTAAGGCATACGAGCGTTTTAATGACCCTGAATGGGATGGTGAACCTGTTTGTCCAATATGCGGTCAGGTTGATTGCGATTGCGAGGGCGGTGGTGATGTAGCAAAACCGAAGCCAGTCTGCACAGTGTGTGGTATGCGCCCTTGTGAGTGCGAAAAACCAGTAAAAGTATGTAAAGTATGTGATTGCTCTCCTTGTATTTGTCCTCCAAAACCAAAGCTCAAAATAAAGCTCTCCGATGGTCGTATGCGCCAAATAAAGCATATCAAAAGCGATATGTTCTACGCAGGAGGAAAACCGATTGCGATTGCAGATTTCTTGGAGAAAATGTTTGGCGAATTGCCGCAATTTTTCAGCTCCGAAGCCGAACTAAAAGAAAAATGGTCAAATCCTGCAACGAGAGTTGAACTTTTGGATGCTCTCAATATGGCAGGTTATGGTATCGAAGTATTGCGTAGTGTCCAAGAGGTAATTGATGCTGAGGATTGCGATTTGTTAGATGTATTAGAGTATATTGCATATAGTGTTGAGCCTATTGAAAGAGTGCAGCGTGTCGAAGATCGTCGCACGCAAATATTTAACGGACTATCTGCGGAGCAACGAGAGTTAGTTGAATTTATCATCTCTAAATACATTAACCAAGGAGTAACAGAGCTTGCAATGGACAAACTGCCAACACTTCTGCAAATGAAGTACGGCACAGCCGGCGATGCAGTTAAAGTATTCGGCAGCCCTGTAATGATTCAACAGACATTTACCTCTTTTCAGAGAAATCTATATCAAACCTGATAATGTGAATGATAAGGCAGTAGTCACAAAGATTGCCCATAAGCTATTTGTGATGATTTAGTAATTTTAGATACACTAGTAATTTAAGATATAATGATATAGAAATGAGGCAAATAGGCAGGGTTGTATTTTATTCCAAAGAGGATATGGCATCGGTATGGGAATTGTCAAAGGTAGAGAAGATTTTGGATGAATTCGATGAGCAATATAGCTATACTGATATTGATGACATTATTGAGTTATATCATATTAAGCTATATATTGACTGTGGGGTCTTTTTGAATGAGTGGGATAACTCAAAAATCGATAGATACAGATTGTCAGTTCAGAAGCTATGGGCTGTAATTAGTCGAGCCTTAGAAGGTGTTTATATTATTGATTTACAGTGATATAATTTTGATATTTATTGTATTTATCTGCAAGTTTTTGTATCTTTACAGTATTAAACTTACAGATAATCGTAATTACCAACATAGATTCTAAATTG
>CAMTOL010000175.1 GCA_947074135.1 uncultured Rikenellaceae bacterium | reverse complement strand
CATACGAGGTTTCTGAATGTGACTGGAGTTCAGACGTGTGCTCTTCCGATCTGTTTGTCACACGTTGGAACGCATCTGGAGCAATAGCAACATTCGCATAGTTAGCCGCCATTGCTTGAAGTGAACTAACACCCCAAGTTACGAAGATATCTTCTGGATAAGGAGTAAACTCTTTGATTTTGTTACCTTGTTTCAAACATTTAGTTTCAGCTCTGAACACAAGTTTGCTAAGACGCATAGCTGGGTTATAAGGAATTGAAACCGCAATATTTTGAGAAGAAGCTACATCGTAAGGGATTACTTTGTAGTTATCCTCAACTTTTTCTCCTTGGAAGAATACTGGTTGACCAGCAACTTCGCCACCGTCATAAACGATAACAGGAGTAAGCTTAAGAACGCCCCATTGGTGGAAAGTCTTAGCAGGGATATTGACAGTTACTGTAGTGATAGCGTTGTCACCTTTAAGAGTTACAAGCTCTGGCGAGCAAGTAGAGGTAAGACCAGCATTCGTTTGTTTCATCATCTTGGTGTAGCAGTTACACGAAGGAAGCAACAATGCTGCAGCAACGAGTGCTAAGCTAATCTTGAATAGATTTTTCATTGTTTGAAGAGTTTGTTAATGTTACTATTAATGTTTATTGTTTTTATTCTAAGTATTCGTAGTAAATACACCAAATAGAGAGTAAATAGACTACAACAAGTGCAGACAAAGATATCAAATTTTTCTTAAAAATCAATTATCATATTTTAACTCTATACTATTTTTTTTAAATCATTCTTGTTTTTCGGCAAGAAACAACTATAATTCTTTCAGTATTTTCTATAAATTATAGTAAGCAGTACTATTTTGCGTTTCTACTTCTTACTATTTTATTCTTTACTCAAAAGTGCTTTGCGCGACAATTTAAGTTTACCATTTTTTGAGTCAACATCAAGTAGTTTAACTTCAATCATTTCGCCCTCTTTAAGTCCTCTATCAGCCATTGAGCCAATTCTTGAGTGGCTAATTTCTGATATATGCAGAAGTCCATCTTTTCCAGGTAGTATCTCAACAAACGCGCCAAACTCAACAATTGAGCGAATTTTTCCGTTATACACCTCTCCAACTTCAGGAACCGCAGTGATACCTTTGATACGAGCAATAGCAGCATCAACGCCATCTTTATTAGCTCCGAACACATCAACAATACCTTTTCCATCAGCTTCAGTGATTGTAATTGTAGTTCCGGTAGTTTTTTGCATCTCTTGGATAACTTTACCACCAGGTCCGATTACAGCACCAATAAAGTCGCCTGGAATTACAACTTGAACCATACGAGGTACGTGTTGTTTGTAGTCTTCTCTTGGTTCTGAGAGAGTTTCCATCATTTTGCCAAGGATGTGCGCACGACCCTCTTTTGCTTGCATCAATGCTTGATGAAGCACCTCGTACGACAAACCATCAACTTTGATATCCATTTGAGTTGCAGTAATACCATCACGAGTACCTGTAACTTTGAAGTCCATATCTCCTAGGTGGTCTTCGTCGCCCAAAATATCTGAAAGAACTGCAAAACGGCTTCCGTCTGTCACCTTACCACCTTCGGCAATAAGTCCCATTGCGATACCCGAAACTGGTTTTTTAATCTTAACCCCAGCGTCCATAAGTGCAAGTGTACCAGCACAAACAGTTGCCATTGACGAGCTACCATTACTCTCCAAAATATCGCTCACCACACGAATTGCATAAGGACAATCCGTTGCAGCTGGGATAATTGGTTTTAGCGCACGAAGTGCCAAGTTACCGTGACCAACCTCACGACGCGAAGTACCACGAGCTGGACGAGCTTCGCCTGTGCTGAACGGAGGGAAGTTGTAGTGAAGTACGAATTTCTCTGTTCCTTCGCGCAACACATCATCAATCATCTTTTCATCAAGTTTCGTGCCAAGGGTTACTGTTGTAAGCGATTGAGTTTCGCCACGAGTAAACAGAGCTGAACCGTGAGGTGCAGGAAGGTATCCAACTTCGCTCCATATTGGGCGAATTTGGTTAGTTTGGCGACCATCAAGACGAACACCTTCTTGAAGAATCATATTACGCATTGCAGGTTTAAGCACATAATCGTGGAAGTAGCGTTTGATAAGAGATTTTTTCTCAGCCAACTCCTCTTCGCTATATTGAGCCATATACTCTGCTTCAATCTCTTCGAAACGAGCCGAACGTTCGTGTTTAGGAAGTTGAGCTTTAGCCACTTCGTAAACTCTATCATAGGTTGCAGCAGCAACTGCGTCACGAAGTTCCCAGTCGTTCTTTTCGTGGCAATATTCACGTTTAACACATTTACCAAGAGCGTCCATCATATCGTATTGCGCTTGACATTGTATTTTGATTGCTTCGTGAGCAAATTGGATAGCAGCCAACATCTCCTCTTCTTGAACTTCGTTCATTTCGCCCTCAACCATCATAATATTGTCCAGAGTTGCAGCTACAACCAAGTCCATATCTGTATTGCCATTTGCCATTTGCGAGAATGTAGGATTGATAACCAACTCGCCATCGATACGTGCTACACGAACTTCAGAGATTGGACATTGGAAAGGAATATCACTAACGGCTAGTGCTGCCGAGGCTGCAAGACCTGCAAGCGCATCTGGTTGAATATCTGGATCAGCAGAGATAAGATTTACAGTTACGAACACCTCAGCGTGGAAGTCAGATGGAAATAGTGGACGAAGTGCACGGTCAATAAGGCGCGACACCAAAATCTCATAATCCGATGGGCGAGCTTCGCGTTTTAGGAATCCACCTGGGAAACGACCATTCGAAGCATATTTCTCTTTGTATTCTACCGATAGTGGCATAAAATCCACATCTTCTTTTGCATCTTTTGCGCAAGTAACAGTTGCAAGAAGCATAGTGTTACCTTGTTTTAGCACCACTGCGCCATCTGCTTGTTTCGCTAACTTTCCTGTCGAAAGTTCAATAATTCTACCGTCCGATAGAACAATCTCTTTTTTTGTTTCGTTGTACATTGTTTCTTTTTTAAAGTGTACTTTTCCTCTTTGTTATTAGAGTACACTTGATTTATATTATTTTCTCGACTATTTTTTCTTTTAACAAGATTCCCAAATGGCGGTTTACTTAACTGATTTACTTGCATTTACAAGCAAAAAATCAATTTCACTGCAATTTAGCAGCAAAGATAGTTATTTTTGTTCAATTCTACCACATTTTCCTACTAATTAACCGTCCTGATTTACCAAGTGATCAATGAATTAATTATCACTATCAATTGTCAATTCAAGAAAGAGGCAACCATAGCCGCTTTTATTGTATGTAGTCTATTTTCGGCCTCATCAAAAACTATCGAGGCTTCGCTTTCAAACACCTCGTTCGTCACCTCCATCTCCGATATACCAAACTGTTCGAAGATCTGTTTTCCCACCGTTGTTTTGAGGTCGTGAAATGCTGGAAGACAGTGCAAGAACTTAGTTGATTCTCTACCTGTCAGTTTCATCGCCGTCGAGTTCACTTGGTAAGGTAACAACTTTTCGATTCGTTCCGCCCACACGCTTTTAGGCTCTCCCATCGACACCCACACGTCGGTATATACAAAATCTGCATCTTTTAGTGCCTCCTCAATTGAGGTCGTAATAGTAATCTTAGCTCCGCACTCTGCCCTCAATTTTTCGACCACTTGTGTTGGCGGGAAATAGCACTCAGGCGATGCCGCAGCATACTCCATACCAACCTTTGCGCAACCCACCATCAACGACATAGCAACATTATTATCGGCAGTTCCCATAAAGACAACTTTTGGTTTTTTATCTTTATTTGCAGGATTGGCATAAAAGTGTTCTTTTATTGTCAAATAGTCTGCCAGAAACTGGGTTGGGTGTGTTTCGTTGGTCAGTCCATTCCACACTGGCACTCCAGAATATCTAGCCAAATCCTCAACGATAGTCTGCCCATATCCACGATATTCAATACCATCATACATACGTCCTAGCACTCGCGCCGTATCCGCAATACTCTCTTTGACACCCATTTGCGAGCCAGTAGGTCCGATATAGGTAGTCGAGCCACCTTGATCGGCAACCGCCACTTCGAAAGCGCAACGAGTTCTGGTTGAATCTTTCTCAAACAGCAGCACAATGTTTTTACCTTTGAGGTACTGTTTTTCAGTTCCGTTTTTCTTTTCGGCTTTGAGTTTGGTTGCAAGCTCCACTAAACCCTCGATTTGCTCAGCACTTAGCTGGGCAATCGACAATAAATGTTTAATCATTTGTATATATAATTCAGATTTACAGTTACAACTTCTTTAACAGCAACTAATCGCAGTTTTTGAAAAAAGCTGCACCAAAAACTTTTGATTTTACCTTTTCTTCAGAAAAGCCAAAGTAGTCACTCTGCTAAAATCTTTGAAATTTATAGAGTTAAGAAGAAGCAAGAACTAGCTTCTAGGCTCTTTATCTAGGATATAGAACTAGGTTTTGACCTACTCTAATGTTTGTACCTTTAATTGAGTTCCACTGCTGAATATCGCTCACTTTCACTTTGTACCGTGATGCAATTCCGCCCAGTGTGTCGCCACTTTTAACTTTATAGTTCGTTTTCTGACCTTTGTTGTACGATGGGGCTGTTTTCGAGGATACTGCAATGGCTTTTTCTTGTGATAGGTTTTCTAGATCCACATATTTTTTATGGTAGTTTGTGTCTTTCGCATATATTCCACGTTCGGATTCTCTAATCACATCCATCACTGCTGCCGGTACTCTCCGGGTCGCTTGTTTAT
>CAMTOL010000174.1 GCA_947074135.1 uncultured Rikenellaceae bacterium | reverse complement strand
ACAAAGGGAAACAGATGCTCGAAAACTCTCCGCTAGGACTCGAAACAAACATCGGAAGTTTTGCTAAGTCGATGAAACTAATCAACCACAACGAACGCAGAATCGAAAACAAATATACACAAACTCGTATCAAAACCTCACAAGTGAACTACTCGGCAAACGAGTTGGTCTGCACTTTCGAGAATGGAGAGGGTCATAAAGTTGATGTAACTTTTCGTATAAGCAACAACGACATTGCCTTTCGCTATTCGTTACCAAAACAGGGAGAAACAGGTAGCATAGTTGTTAACAACGAGAACACAGGTTTCCGTTTCCCCGAACAAACCACAACTTTCATCTGCCCACAGAGCGATGCTATGATTGGTTGGAAACGCACAAAACCGAGTTACGAGGAGGAATACAAAGTTGATGCTCCGATGAGCACACCATCGCAATATGGACACGGCTACACTTTTCCTTGTCTGTTCAAAGTTGGCGACAACGGCTGGGTTCTCGTTAGCGAAACAGGCGTTGATAGTCGCTACTGCGGTTCAAGACTCAGCGATTCGAACAACGGTCTATACAACATAGACTTCCCAATGGCAGAAGAGAACAACGGTAATGGTACCTCTGCTCCTGCATTCTCACTACCAGGTTCGACTGCGTGGCGCACAATCACAGTTGGCGAAACACTTAAACCGATTGTCGAAACAACAGTTATTTGGGACGTTGTAGAGCCTCGCTACGAAACAACTAACGATTACAAAATGGGACGTGGCACTTGGAGTTGGATTCTATGGCAAGACAACAGCATCAACTACGACGACCAAGTACAATACATCGACCTAGCCTCGGCAATGGGATTTCAATACGTACTAATCGACAACTGGTGGGACAACAATATTGGTCACAAAAAAATGGAGGAGCTGATTCGTTATGCTCACTCAAAAAAGGTTGATATCTTCCTATGGTACAGCTCAAGCGGATATTGGAACGACATTGAACAAGGACCTATCAATATTATGCATAGTTCAATCTCACGCAAACGCGAGATGAGATGGCTCAAAGAGCAGGGAGTAAAAGGCGTTAAGATTGACTTCTTTGGTGGCGACAAACAGGAAACTATGCGTCTTTACGAAGATATACTTAGCGATGCTGACGACAACTCGTTGATGGTAATTTTCCACGGCTGCACAATTCCTCGTGGCTGGGAGCGTATGTATCCAAACTTTGTGAGTAGCGAGGCTGTTTTAGCCTCTGAGAATATGGTCTTCAACCAACATTTCTGCGACAACGAAGCGTTTAACGCCACAATCCACCCATTTGTTCGCAACACAATAGGTTCGATGGATTTTGGCGGCGTTTTCCTTAACAAACGTTTGAATCGTGGCAATGACGATGGTACAACTCGTCGCACTACTGATGTGTTCCAACTTGCCACCTCTATTCTGTTCCAGAGCGCAGTCAACCACTTTGCTCTAGCTCCTAACAACCTTGAAGATGCTCCAACGGTTTGCATTGATTTTATGAAGAACGTGCCTACAACTTGGGACGAAACACGTTTCATAGATGGTTATCCTGGCAGGTATGCGGTTATTGCTCGACGCAATGGCGATAAGTGGTACATAACAGGGGTTAATGCCGAAGAGAAACCTCTGACCATTAACATTGCTCTTCCAATGTTTGGTTCAGGCGAAGAACTTACTATCTACTCCGATGACAAGAAGACACTTGCTCCACTAAAGGGCAGCACTAAGATTAAGAAAAATGGCGAACTGACTATAACAATTGCATCACAAGGTGGCGTAATTCTCACTAAATAATCATCAGTAACTCTCATTCAAAAAGCGCCTTAGTTAAGAATAACTAATGCGCTTTTTTATCCGCAATTATCTAATCTTAATCATTCACAATTAAATTATTACGAATAGCAATGCATAACACATTGATTTATAGTAAATTTTCGGCTAGGAAGTTCATCAACTCTTCTCCTTTGAGGTTGCGAGCTGCGATAGTACCATCAGGAGCTATCATCACATTCGAAGGAATTGAACTAACGCCATAAGCTGCCACTGGAGCAGACTCCCAAAACATCAAGTCCGAAATATTTGTCCAGTTTAAACTATCTTTTTCAATAGCTGCAACCCATTTATCAGCCTCTCCCTCTTTATCAAGCGAGTAGCCAAAAACAGTAAATCCTTTATCTTTATACTCGTTGTAAGCCTTCACAACATTTGGGTTCTCTCTGCGACAAGGTCCACACCACGAAGCCCAGAAATCGAGTAGCACCCACTTATCTTTACCAGCAACATCGCCAAGAGCAACTACTTCGCCATTAGGAGTCTGAGCTGAGAAATCTACAAAATTCTTACCAACAGAGGTCTGTTCCATCATCTTGGCACGATCCTCTATTAACGTTAAGTAGATTGAGCCTTTAATCGCACTATCCATTCCTGCAACGTACTGACGCATTTCGTTGTAATCAAGATATGGAGTCAACTGACGGAAAAGTACATAAGCAGCAGCTATACTTTTAGGATTTGCCTTAACAAACTCCGAAATAGTAACCTTATACTCATCCATATCCTTAACTCCCTTCATTTTAGAGTTAATTTTACGGAAAAGCGAATCTTCGGCACTCCCCTCAACCTCAATCTCCTCTCTTTGCTCAATATCGCCTTCTATCTCGATTTGCGAGTTTTCGAGCATAAACATCATAATTGTTCTCTTATCTTCGCTCTGAAGAGCAGCCAAAATTGGCATACTCAAGGCAGCGCCTTTAAACTCAAATTTTCCTTGAGCATCAACTGCCGAAGAGTCAACAATTACTGGCGTTTTACCCTGCATCGTAGCCAAATAGACTTTACCAGTAAGACCTGTGATATCGCCCTCAATTTCATACCCTTTAGGTGTGCAACCAACAGCAAAAATAGTAGTAAGCACAAATAAAATTAACTTTTTCATCGCTTTTTGTTATTACTTTGTTGTTCAACTATCGTTCGAAAGCTTGATTTTTTGTTTTTGGTTGGAAGCGGCGAACTTGCAGCAAAAAAGTGACACATCGCCACAGCCAAAGCATCAGTAGCATCAAACTTTTCAATATTGACCTCAATTGACAGCAAATTACAGACCATTGTGGCAACTTGTTCTTTGCTAGCTCGTCCTCGACCCGAAATTGCCTGTTTAACAGCAGTAGGAGCATACTCAAACACATCAATCCCTCTACTTAGAGCAGCACTCATTGCAACGCCTTGCGCCCTACCCAACTTCAACATACTCTGAACATTGACTCCAAAAAACGGAGCTTCAAGGGCAATTTCGTCTGGTCGATACTCTTCAATAATAACGCCAATCTGAACAAAAATCGCTTTTAGCTTTTCGTATGGGTCGCTCGTCGTATCAAGTTTGATTGTTCCGTAGGTTACCAGTTTAGCCTTACCACCGTTTACTTTAATCACACCATAGCCCATAAAGTTCGTACCGGGGTCGATTCCCATAATTGTCAGACCTTCGACCTTGGAAACAGAGGCAATCTCCTGCTCCTTATTCCTTCCAAATTTGCGTTCTATTGGCATAATTCGAAACGAATATCTCTATTGGAATTTTTTATTGAGCAACGAAGAGACCTCACGCGGGGTCAATATACGCCAATAACCACGTCTTAGACCCGATTTTGTAAATCCGGCAAAGAATACTCTATCAAGTTTTGTAACCTTATAACCTAAATGCTCAAACATACGCCTTACAATACGATTACGACCGCTATGAAGCTCAACACCAACCTATTTACGATTACCTTCGACAAACGATATTTCGTCGGCGTGAATCATACCATCTTCCAACTCAACACCTTCAGAAAGTTTCTGTAAGTCGCCAACATTACAAGGCTTATCTAAAAATACGTGATAAATTTTCTTGTGTTCAAAACTTGGGTGAGTTAGCTCTTTAGTCAATTCGCCATCATTTGTAAGTAGCAATACTCCAGTCGTTTCCTTATCCAAACGACCAACAGGATAGACTCTTTGAGGCACTTTGTCTTTTAGCAAATCGATAACCGTTTTTTCGTTGTGAGGATCATCAACCGATGTAACATAACCTTTTGGTTTATTCATCAAGATATAGACTTTCTTCTCGCCGCTAAGTTTCTTGCCACCATATTCAATCATATCGAAAGCTGGATTTACTTTAGCTCCCATTTCAGTCACAACTTCGCCATTAACTGAAACCAAACCTTGAGCAATAAGTGAATCGGCATCACGACGAGAGCAGACACCACTTTGAGCTACGAAACGATTGAGTCGCATCTCTTTGTTCTCGACTTTAGGCTCTTTGGCTTTGCCTTTAGTAACCTTAGTATCTTGATTATCATTAAGTGTATTACGGCGTGGACGCAGATTTTTACCACTTAGAATCGAGTCTATCTCCTCGCCAAGCTCACGAACACCAAGTTTTTCGCGTTGATTTTGTCTAAATCTTTCGGCTGCCAACTCTTTACGTTCAGCAATCTCGATAGCTTTTTGACGCTCTTCAGGCGTCATTGGCACAAACTCTTTTTCAGATTTTGCTTTGGGAGCGAAATCGCGTTTAAAGTCGTTATCACGAGGCGCAAACTCTTTCTTGTCAGAGAATGAACGTTTTGGACGATCTGAAAACTCTTTCTTATCAGAGAATGAACGTTTTGGACGATCAGAAAACTCTCCCTTATCAGAGAATGAACGCTTTGGACGATCAGAATAGTCACCCTTATCAGAGAACGAACGCTTTGGACGATCAGAATAGTCACCCTTATCAGAGAACGAACGCTTTGGAC
>CAMTOL010000173.1 GCA_947074135.1 uncultured Rikenellaceae bacterium | reverse complement strand
AACGGACTCTTCATATAGGTGTAGTTACAACAGCACTACAGCCAAAGTACCAAACTACGCCTTTACCTTTTGACCTGGGTACACACCACAAAGCCCCTAGTCGGACAACTCTTTGTTGAGTACAAAAGTACCATTACCCGATAAAGGTGCAAGATAGGCGCTGAAATTCTTGTTGTTAGATACATATGTAATACCGGCAGAGACGTTTAGTGTAGCGGGTGCAAATATGGTTGATGTGAGATCGCCGTCGTTGTTGTTGGCGTCTGTAAATTGAGATTTCAGAACAAATGAACCTGAAATCTCCCAGCGAGGAGCTAATTTCCAGCTTGGAGTTACGTTAATATTCCAGAAGTCCTCGCTCTTTGTTGTCTTTTCGTTGGTAATAACCATTGTGTAAGCGCCTTCGAAATTTGAGATAACGTTAAATTTTTTCTCTTCGTTAGTGTAGGTGTGAGTAAAATTAACCCATAGGCGTCCAGAGAAAGAGTTTGTTCCACCAGCAGCCCAGTTGTCAAATGAGGTTTGGTTAATGCCTATTGATGTTTGAAGTTTAATTTTATTGCGGTATTTGAAAATTTCGTTTTTTAAATATCTGTCATAAGCGTTGCTGTAGATGCTCAAATCAAGTGGCGTTGGGGTTGCAATTTGAGTGAGTTTTATTGTGTCAACTCCAGAGTTTATCACGCTAGAACTTGATGGGCGAACATTAAACTGTGCGACAGAGTTAATGCTAATTATTGTAAAAAGCAGAGTAGTTATTGTGTTGGTAATAAATTTGTAAGGTTTCATTATTTTTGCTATCTTTGACATAATTAGGTTTATGTAATTTTGAGGATGCTATTTAGTATGATGTAGTTATGCAAAAAATGCAATCTTTGCAAAGATAATAAAATTGTTAGAATATTAATTGCGTTTGCAGGTATTTTAATAAATAGATATTGTACTTTGGTATATAATTAGTAATTTGAATTTAGTCTATAATAGTGTGATGAAATATATAGGTGCGCACGTTTCTGCGTCAGGAGGAGTTGAGAATGCTCCAAAGGCTGCCTCTGCTATTGGAGCAAATGCTTTTGCTCTGTTTACAAAGAACCAACGACAATGGGTAGCAGCTCCGCTTAGCGAAGCCTCAATTGTGGCTTTTCGGACAGCGTGTGAGGAGTTGGGTTTTAGTGCGGCTCAGATTTTGCCGCACGATAGTTATCTAATCAATCTAGGCAATCCAACTGAAGATGCCCTTGCAAAATCGAGAACGGCTTTTATCGACGAGATGCAGCGTTGCGAACAGTTAGGGTTAACGTTGCTCAATTTTCACCCTGGTTCAACACTTGGGCAAATCTCTGAAGATGAGTGCTTGGCAACAATTGCACAGTCTATAAATATTGCACTCGCCCAGACCAGTTCGGTGACGGCGGTTATCGAAAATACGGCAGGACAGGGTAGTAATCTAGGCTATCGGTTCGAACATTTGGCTCGAATTATTGAGCTTGTCGAAGATAAGAGCAGGGTAGGGGTTTGTATCGATACGTGCCACGCCTATTCAGCTGGTTATGATCTTTCGACTGTTGAGGCTTGTAACGCGACTTGGGCGGAGTTTGATAGGGTAGTTGGGTTTAAATACCTCAAAGGTATGCACCTAAACGATGACCTTAAGGCGTTTGGTTCGAGGGTTGACCGTCATGCACCGCTTGGTGAGGGGACGCTTGGTTACACACCATTTAAGTATATTATGCAGGATGCTCGTTTTGATGGTATTCCATTGATACTTGAAACTCCCGAATCGGAGCGATGGACGATGGAAATCGAAATGCTTCGTAGCTTTTGTAACTCATAATTCACACTTTTCTGCTCACCAGTCACTCTAAATAATGAAAGTTACTGCTTTTAATGGAAGTCCCCGTAAAGAGGGAAATACGAAACTGCTAATCGAACGAACGCTTGATAGATTGGCTAAACACAATATAGAAACCGAGATTGTGCAAGTTGGTGGTAACCTATTGTGGGGCTGCCAGTCGTGTTACGTCTGTTTCAAAACAAAGAGTGGGAGGTGTCGCATCGACAACGATGCAATGAACAGTTTTATTGAGAAGGTGCACTCCTCTGACGCTATCATACTAGCCTCGCCAACATACTATGGCGAAGTTTCGGCTGAGATGAAAGCCTTTTTAGATAGACTTGGACTAACCTCAATCGGAGCGGGAAGAACGCTTACCCACAAAATTGGTGCAGCACTAGTTAGTGTTCGCCGCAGCGGAGCAGTGCCAGTTTATGACTCACTTAATCGCTTTATGTTGGGTAGCGGAATGGTTGTAGTGGGGTCAACCCACTGGAACGCTGCTATTGGCGAGATGCCCGGCGATATCTTCGAAGATGCCGAAGGTATGCACAATGCCGACGATTTAGGAGAACAGTTGGCGTGGATGCTCAAAGTGCATAGTGGCGCAAGAGTGGATAGTGGCTTTGAACACCAAACCTCGTTTTCGAACTATTTCAAATAGAGGAGCGAGCGTTTAGGCAATAGAAATTTTGAGTATAATAATATGATGAAGAATAATAAAGTAATTGAAGTAGCGATTATAGGATTTGGTTATCGTGGACAATACCTATATAAACTGTTGAACAATATTCCTCTGTATAGAGTTGTTGCAGTTGCCGATGTTACGCCTTTGCAAGTTGATGAACTAGAAGTACCATATTATAGCGGCGAAAACTGCTTAGGGAAAATGCTAGGCAAACATAAAGCTGATTTGGTTGTTGTTGCCTCGATATGGGATACGCACTTTAGTTATGCAATGCAGATACTTGATAATAGATGTAATGTGGCACTTGAGGTCAAAGGGGCGTTGTTTAATGGAGAGTATGAGCAAATTGTGGAGAGCGCAAAACGCAACCGTAGAAAGGTCTATTTCTTGGAAAATACTGTTTTCGACAAGTCGATAATGTCGGTTGTCGAGATGTGTCGTGAGGGATTGTTTGGCGAGGTGCTGTGGGCTAAAGGCTCTTACCGACACGACCTTCGTGATTTGTTCTTTTCGGGCGATGGAAACCATTGGAGAGCCAAATACTATCGTACTCGCCGAGGTGATATTTATCCAACACATAGTATAGCTCCTGTTGCTAAGGCTATGGAGGCTGCAAACAAAGAGTGTAAGTTTAAAAGTGGCGGATCGTTTGCTACGGCTGCTAAGGGTGCATCACTTTTTAGTGGGCGAGATGAAAAATGTACACTTGGAGATGTTGTGACTACTATCGTTGCAACCAATAATGGGGGGCAGATTGTGTTAAACCACGATACTACACTACCACGACCTAAGTACCTGGGCTACGAAATTCAGGGAACTAAGGGTGTTTGGTGCTATGAGCGTAGGCATCTTTGTTTGGATGGGTTGACTCCTGACGAGGAGTGGAGTAGTGACGAGGAGCTGGTCGAAAAGTATAAAAGTGAGCTTTGGCAAAAATATGAAAACGAGGCTATGACATACGATGCGCATCACAAAGGTATGGATTATGTGATGTTGTGTAGCGTTGCTGAAGATTTACTGGGAGTTAATAGCTATCCCATCACAAACGATGATATGATAGCGTGGGCAAACATAACGCTCCATTCAGAACTCTCGATTAAAGATGATTGCAGAGTCAATCTTTGATAATTGTGAATTAAACCTGACTACTTAAAACTAAACAATATAACTAAACCTATGAAAAAAATTCTACTTTTTGCTACGGCTGCACTGTTGGTAGTAGCTTGTGCTGAAAAACCTAAAAGCACAGAGCAAAAATTCTTTAAAGTGGTGGGGCAGGATATCTTAGACCCTGATGGTAACAAATTCTTTATCAAAGGAACAAACCTTGGTAACTGGCTCAATCCAGAGGGTTATATGTTTCATTTCTCGGACGTGAGTTCGGCTCGATTAATCGACGAAATGTTTTGCGAAATGGTCGGAGAGGAGTTTGTAGGTGACTATTGGCGTAAATTCCGCGAAAACTATGTGACAGCCGAAGATATTGCATACCTCAAACGTACTGGTATGAACTCATTACGTCTGCCGTTCCACTATAAACTCTTTACCGAAGACTACTATATGGGTTCGTACTGCAAAGAGGAGGGTTTCCGCCATATCGACTCGCTGATAAAGTGGTGTAGAGCTGAAAACCTGCCTATTATCCTCGATATGCACGTTGCTCCGGGTGGGCAGACTGGCGATAATATCGACGATAGCTATGGTTACCCTTGGTTGATGGTTGATGAGGGTGCGCAACGCAAAACTGCCGAAATCTGGAAAGCAATTGCACAACGTTATAAAGATGAGCCTATGATTATGGGCTATGACCTACTAAACGAACCTATTGCTCACTATTTCGAAGAGGATTTGGCAATGCTTAACTCAAAACTCGAACCTCTTTATAAACGTATTCGTGACTCTATTCGTACTGTTGACACTGACCATATTATTTTTTACGGTCCTGCGCAATGGAATGGAAATCTAGAGGTGTTTAGCGAGCCGTTGGAGGAGAATTGTGTTTATGAAGTGCATCGCTACTGGTCAGAAACAACTCAAGCGTCTATTCAAAGCTGGTTGGATTTCCGCGAAAAATTTAATCGTCCGCTCTATATTGGCGAAACAGGCGAAAATACTGATGAGTGGGTCTATGAGTATCGTGTGTTGATGGAGAAAAACGATATTGGTTGGCACTACTGGCCTTCCAAAAAACATTACCATACTAGTGGCATTCAGTCGTACCCCTGCCCTGATAACGATGTTTTATCTATTTACTAATAAAAAGCTTACCTTTCCCCGCTGG
>CAMTOL010000172.1 GCA_947074135.1 uncultured Rikenellaceae bacterium | reverse complement strand
ATACTAAACGTAATTTTTTACTTGTAAGAAACTCACAAATAACATTAACGTTTACTGAACTGGAATCTCTTACGAGCTTTAGGTTGACCCGGTTTCTTACGTTCTACCGCACGTGGGTCGCGTGTTACGAATCCTTCGGCTTTTAATGCCGGTTTCGTTTCCGGATCAATTTTAATCAGGGCGCGCGTAATTGCTAAACGTGCTGCTTCTGATTGTCCTTTGAATCCTCCACCACATAGGTTGAGTTTGATGTCGTACTTTTCAGCTACATCTAATTTGCTTAACGGCTGTTTCACCACATATTGAAGGATAGAAGACGGAAAATATTGTTCAAATTCGCGATTATTCACCGTGATTTTTCCGCTACCTTCGCTTACATACACGCGAGCTACTGCTGCCTTGCGTCGTCCTACTGCATTTACAACTTCCATATTACTTATTTAAGTGTATTAATATCAATTGCTTTCCCGCAACTCAAATCGGGAATGTCGTTATTGGAGTTTGTTTATCAGGGTTACAACTACGCCAGAGATATTATTAGTAAGATTAGAAGTCGCAGAGCGTCAGAAGATTAAGTTGCTGCTGTAATCAATTGGCGTGGAGGACAATATGAGAGGGATATAATGGTAAATGACTCTACCTTTATATCCCTCTGTTTGTTGATACATTTTCGAAGATGTTCTAAAGAACTGGTAGCTCCGCAATTGTGTTTTGTATATAGTCAGGCATGAATGGTCTGCCTGTTGCGGCTGATGCTCCAGCCACGGTGAAAATAGCTTCAGTATATTTTTTGTTGCCAACCATAATAAATTGCTTCATATAGAACTTAGTGTTGTGAGTTTCAGACTTGTAAGCCTCGCAAGTAACGTTGAAAGTATCACCTTTTTTGAGCGAACGAAGGAATTTCATAGTGTATTCTGTTAGAACAATATTGACTCCTTTTTTGGCTTCAGCCTCAAGGTCAATGCCTAACACCTCTTTTGCAAAGTTGTGACGACACTCCTCCATATAGAAAGGGTAGTATAGTCCATCCATAATTCCTTGAACGTCAATGTGTTCGTCTTTTACAGTGTATTCGACAGAGTATTCCATAGTTTTTAAGTTTTAGTGGGTTATTATTGGGTTAAAAATTGAATTTGTCGATTTGTTAAGACCTATTATCTAGAGGCTATTGCTTCGGCTGCTAGTCTTGCAGTCGAGAGTGCCAATTGTATATTGAAACCGCCGGTATCAGCGTCAATATCTAGCAGTTCTCCAGCAAAATAGAGTGATTTTACGAGTGTTGACTCCATCGTTTTTTGGTTAACTTCGTTAAGTGATACGCCTCCAGCTGTTACTATTGCCTCCTCGAATGGTCGGTAATCGACAATCGAAAATCGTAAGTGCTTGAGTGTTTTTACTAACGTATCTCGTTCTTGATCAGTGAGTGTAGTAGCCAGAGTTCGAAGCGAGAGTTCACAATTCTCGGCAATTTTGGCGTGAAGTGGACGAGGTGTTAGCTTGTCCAAGAGTACTCGAAATGGCGTTGTTTCGCTCATAGCTTCAATCTCTCGGTTTACTCTTAGCTTCAATTTTCGTTCGTCTAGGGCTGGTTTTAAGTCAAGTTCGACTTCAACTCTGCGTTCAGCAATAATTGCATCGACAGCTGAACGGCTAATTTGCAGAATTGTAGCCCCACCAAGTGCTTTGTCGGTAAATTCCACATCTCCAAATTGCTCTTCGACAATAATACCGTCAACAAGTAGCTTTACGCCAGTGTTTACTAGGTCTAGACCACGATAATGCTCAATTGGTTCGTCGATTTGCAGCGGAATAAGTGCTGGACGCAGCGATTCGATAGTATGTCCAACTTCGCTTGCCATAACGTAGCCATCGCCTGTGCTGCCAGTTCGAGGGTAACTAGCCCCACCAGTGGCAATAAGCACGTTTTTAGCCTCTATCATCTCGCCCTGAGATGTGCGAATGCCTATCACTCTGCTGTCTTCGACCTCGATGCTTTCTACTTCGCAGTTGCAACGTATCTGGGTGCCATTGTCTTTAGCCCAGTACTCCAGAGCGTTAGCAACGTCCCACGCTTTACCCGAAGCAGGAAAAACACGACCTCCACGTTCTACCACGATTGGCAGTCCAATTGAGGAGAAGAATAGGGTAGTCTGGCGATTATCGAAGTTGCGAAGCGCAGTTTCGGCGAATTCAGCTCCGTTACGAATCTTCTCAATAAATTCGCTGTGATCACGAGTGTTTGTGATATTGCAGCGACCTTTGCCAGTAATTCTGAGCTTACGGGCTGGCTTTTCCATTTTTTCGGTAACTAGCACTTTTAGCCCTAGTTCAGAGGCTCGTCCTGCAGCCATAAGTCCTGCCACACCGCCACCTATTACAATTAAATCGTACATTTATTGTGTTTAAATTATAAGTTTTCTAATTTGTTAAATATAGCCTCTACTCGCTCTTTAGAGGTAACCTCTATCGAGAATTCATCAATTGTTACAGTTCCGCCCATCGATACTCGCTCGTTACGATACTTCATCTCGCTCTCAACTCTATGACGTGCCGAAAGATGATACTCTTTAGCTCCAGTTTGTCGAGCTAACTCCTCGATATTGTTCTCATTGACCCCGCAGCCTGGCATTATGATAATCCTATCTCCAGCCTTCTCGACTAACTTGCAAAGTAGCTCAACTCCCTCTATAACATTAACCTGTTGCCCCGATGTAAGAATGCGGTCAAACCCTAGTGCGATTATATCTTCGAGAGCTTTTAGAGGATCTTTAGCCACGTCGAAAGCTCTGTGAAAAGTGGTAGAAACCTCTGGGTTTACGCTTTTGGCGCACTCCATCAACTCAGCGTTGAGCTTCATATCGACCTCGCCTTGAGGTGTCAAACAGCCCCAAACCACACCATCGACCCCAAGCGATACTAAAGCTCTGATATCGCTTTTCATTGCCTCGATTTCGAGTTCAGAGTAGAGAAAATCGCCACCACGAGGGCGAATTATAACGTTGACTCTAAGACCGCTATCTGCTGTTGCTTTTAATGCAGTTAGCGTTTCGCCGATTGATGGTGTCGTGCCTCCTTCAGGAATTGCGGCGCAAAGTTCTACCCTCGCAGCACCTCCTTCGACAGCCGCTAGGCAACTTGCCGCCGAATTTGCACAAATCTCAATTATTGGTTGCATATATTTGGTTCTTCTAAAATGTTGGTTTTGTGTTGCTTGTTGAGCTATTGCCGCAGTAGTCTGTCACCGTGACTCTCACTTTGCGTTGCTTTGGAGTATCGCTATTTTCAATCCTATGAATCATCATTGAACTCTTTGGATCCCACTCCAATAGCGCCCACTCGCCGTCGATAAGTAGTTGATATGATGCAACTCCCGAAAGGTCGTCAGTTACTCTAAAACGCAATTCGCTGTTTTGTACCTTTTGAGGCGTTATTTTTGGAGCAATGGTATCCAAAACAACTCTGTAATCTCCAAATCTGCTAATCTCTCCCTCTAATCTGTTATTGTTTAATTTTGTTCGAACTACTGCTTTGTTTTCGCTATTTACGAAAAGTGCTTTTTTTGCAAGTTTTTGTGTAGTTGAGTCAGCTATTACGCTAAGAACTAAAGGTTTGTATAGTGGAATGCTTGGGTCGCCAAGTTGATAAATCATTGTCGAGGTATCAACGCTAAAGTTAAGTAGTTCGTTGTCGAAAAGTGAGCGAGAAACAATTGAAACCTGCATTGATGAGTCTGAATAACTGAAATCCCTATTCCAAGTCACAACTTTCAGATTCTTATCTCCGTAATCGGTTGTTTGTAGTGGATATGAGATAGTATCAGGTTTTACAATAAAGTTTATTTCGCTTCTGTTGCCGTTGTCATCTTCAATTGTTGTTCTAACCTGTTGTTCAACTGTTGGAGCCTCGATTATACCCCTGCTTTTAACATTACGATAGGTCGATAACCCATTGTTGGCCGAAACATAAGCTCTAAGTATGTGAGTGCGGTTCTTATTGTTTTCGTCGAACTGTGTAAACGAGTTTACGTAGCGTGAGGTTGTGAACGATAGGCGGTCAATAGCGAAACTGAAATTTATCACACTGTCAATTTGTTGCTCCATAGAGTATATGCCGAGCGTATTTGATGAACCGTTTTTGTAGTCAATCACATCGTAAGTGAAATAGTGAGGACGTGAGGTGTAAAATATAGAATCACTGATTTTGTAGTTGCCATCAGAGAGTTTAATTGCATTCGACGTTTTGCTTTTGGTGTAGCGAGCCACTCCTCCAACTGTGTCACATTCATAGAGCGAAACAGAAAAGAAACTAGGTTTCTGATTATCCATAATTTTCAGAACACCCTCTCGGACAATATTTATAGGTTGGTTATTCTTGTTGCGAATCTCATAATGTAGGTGAGGACCGCCTGACGAACCACTGTTGCCTAGATAACCGATTAAATCTCCCTGGTTTACTGGAAAATCATCCTTAGTAGGATAGAGGTCAACTCGAAAACTCTTTTTCGAGTATTGACGCTGCTTGACCCACTCTGCAATACTCTTCTCAAACCCATCTAAATGCCCATAAACAGTTGTTTCTCCATTTGGATGAACAATGTAAACGACATTGCCATAGCCAGTTGGACTTACACCAACTCGACTAATATAGCCATCGGCAGCAGCATAAATAGGAGGTCCACTCTTACCTCCACCCTTAATGTCGATATCAGTGGGGAAGTTCGTTTCACAATTATAGCCACACTTTCCAGAAATGATAACATGGAAAAGGACACTGGGAGGGAAGATGTCACTTCGCTGAGTGGGCCTCTGAGG
>CAMTOL010000171.1 GCA_947074135.1 uncultured Rikenellaceae bacterium | reverse complement strand
AAGCAACTTAAACGAACCTAAGGCGCTTTCAGGGGCTACTTTGAACACTACAAAAATACCTTTTTCTTTACCTGTTTTAAGCATTATCAACAGAAGTTATTAACATTTTTTTTTCTCCCTTTCTTAATCATTGATTAGCTTGAACATAGAGCATCTCTTTTGAACAGACTCGAAAAAAAAAAGAGCCTTTAAGGAAAAACTCTTCCTCAAAGGCTCTTTAATTTTATGCTTTATCAAGCAGACTTTTTGACTCGAAACAGTTGACTATTTCTTGTTTGCCAAGTGCTTTTTGTATCGGCTGTTGAACTTATCTACACGTCCAGCGGTGTCAACCAACTTCTGTTTACCTGTATAGAACGGGTGAGAAGTGTTTGAAATCTCCATCTTATAGACTGGATAGGTTTCGCCATCCACTTCGATAGTTTCCTTCGACTGTACAGCGGACCGACACAAAAACACAACATCGTTAGACATATCTTTGAATGCCACAACGCGATAACCTTCTGGGTGTATTCCCTCTTTCATTGGTTTTTTGGTTTTTGTGATTAAAAAAATGTTATTTGGGCTGCAAATATATGGTTTATTTTTTTATCTACCAAATTTTTTTGCACATAGAAGTAGTATTGTTTTATTAGTCAACGTGGTCGCCCTCATACATATCGCTACCCCCGAGGATTACAGACTCGATTTCTAGCTCTACTACTTCTATTTGAGGCATTATGTATGTTTTCCTCAAAACAGCTTTCGCCACACGTATAAATATACTAACAATAGACCAAATATCATAAAAAAGTCCGCCCAACTACTAAAGTCAGGCAGACATCTTTGCGATTTATAATCAAAAGAGCAGAAGCTCAACTAGAACTATTCAACAATTGTATTCCAGCCGTGCTTGTCTTCTAGTTCGCCACTCTGTATTCCGTGGTATGTATTGTAGAGTAGCTTAGTAACATCTCCAATGGTTTTGAATGTAAAGTGACGTTCATTGTCTGGATCGTAAATCGATGAGATAGGAGCAATAACTGCCGCTGTACCACAAGCACCGCACTCCTCGAACGACTCAATCTCGCCCTCGAAATCAATCTTACGACACTCTACATTTATGCCCAAATCTTGCGCAATTGTCATCAATGTCATATTTGTAATCGAAGGTAGAATAGAGCTTGACACAGGCGTTACATAGGTGTTGTTCTTAATACCAAAGAAGTTGGCTGCACCACACTCGTCTACATATTTGTGTTCAGTTGGGTCGAGATACAATACGCTATCATAGCCTTTTTTGTGCGCCTCGATACCACTTTTCAAACTACTCGCATAGTTACCACCAGCTTTAACTGCCCCTGTACCAAAAGCACCAGAACGGTCGTGATGGCGGTCAACCATAACATCAATTCCACGAGTTCCGTTGCGGAAATAGTGACCTACTGGCGTAACAAAAACGATAAGCATATAGTTTGCCGATGGGCGAACACCCACTGTTGGTCCAACTCCAAATAGCACTGGACGGATATACAACGAACCGCCGCTACCATAAGGTGGCACATAATCAATATTATTCTTTACTGCTTCAGTAACTGCACTGCAAAATAGCTCCATTGGTGGTACTGCCATCTCAAGATAGGCTGCCGAACGTTGCAGACGACGAGCATTCTCGTCCATTCTAAAGATTCGCACCTTGCCATCTTTACCTCTAAATGCTTTTAGTCCTTCGAAGGCTTGTTGTCCATAGTGAAGAGCTGTCGAAGCTATGTGAATTGGAAGATACGGATCATCACTAATTTGCAATCTGCCCCAAGAGCCTTCTCGGTAGTGACAACGGACGTTGTAAGGTGTTTCTGTGTAGCTGAACCCTAGTGTTGCGTAATCCAGCTCTGTTGGTTTTGTCATTTTTTATCTATTTATATTGTTAATTTCAAAAATTATACAGCTAAGTTGCTCTGTTTCTAAATTTTTAACAAAACAAAAATTCCATTGAGCTATCAAATATAAATTTTATTTCCTCAATAACCAATATTTTTTGTTGCTTTTTTATTACTTTTGTTGTTATGATAAGATTTAGTGATATCTCCGCAAACATTATTAGTGGTGGTTTTGAGTCAACTGCACTTGAAATTTTCAGGTTTCAGGCCTCAAATTGCGAACCATACAGAAGATACATCCAGCTTCTAGGAGTTAATGCCAACGAGGTTATTTCTCTCGACAAAATACCTTTTCTTCCTATTGAGATTTTCCGCTCACACAGAGTCTATTGCGCAAATAGCAATGCTCAACTTATTTTTAATAGCAGCGGCACTACTGGAGACGACACCTCAACACATTACGTTGCATCGGCAGAGCTATATACCGACTCATTTCTAGCCGGTTTTAAACAGTTTTATGGCACAGCCTCACAATACAAGCTGAAAACTTTATTACCTTCGTACAGAGAGGGAAGCTCACTACTATATATGATTAGAGAGCTTGAGAAACAGTGCATTGGCAATAGAGTAATGCTTATTGGAGTAACTTTTGCACTACTAGAGGCAGCTCGAAGTGGTCAATGCGAGAGATTACCTAGTGGATCGATAGTTATTGAAACAGGTGGAATGAAGGGAAGAGATTATCAGATTGAGCGGAGTGAGTTACACCGAGAACTTTGCGATGCTTTTGGGGTCGATTCTATACATTCGGAGTACGGTATGTGCGAACTCTTGTCACAGGCATACTCCAAAGGTTCAGGACTATTTTATCCGAGTTCAACAATGAGAGTAATGGGACGTAGAACCGATAATCCTATGGCGGCGGCTAAGTACGGCGAAGTTAGCGGACTCAATGTTGTGGATTTGAGCAACTATTATAGCTGCTCGTTTATTGCGACTGGCGACAGAGGAGTGGTTTATGACAACGGGAGTTTCGAGGTTCTGGGTCGATTGGAGGGCGAGATACTTCGAGGGTGCAATATGTTATAAAGCAAGTAGCGATACCTTTTTGAGGGGTATCGCTACTCGTTTTTATTGTTTTACGTTACAGTCGGTGTCGCAGTGGGTACAACAACCACCATCATCTGAGGGGCACTTCTCTCCATTGCCAAACTCTTCGACAGTGCATTTAAGTCCTAGTTTACGCATCTCGTCGTTATCTCCCACATCGGTTTGTATATTATGTCCCTTGCGCATCAACGTAATGGATAACCCTATAATAAACAGTGCCACCGCGCCAATAGCTATTAAAAAAGTCGTCACCACCTATTAACCTCTCTTTTTATTCGACAATTGTTGCCTCCTCCGAGGGTTGCTCAACTTCAACCGCCTCGGCACCAGCTCTAGGACCAAATATAGCCTCTAAATCTTCAGTAAAGATAACCTCACGTTCGAGTAGCATACCTGCCAACTTATCCAAACCTTCGCGATGCTCCAAAAGTATCGATTTAGCTGTTTGATAACAACCGTCTATCAACTCCTTAACCTCGCTATCTATCAACTGAGCTGTAGTTTCGCTATATGGTTTAGAGAAATTCATATCCGATCCTTGAGAATCAAAATAACTACGATTTCCTATCTTATCGCTCATACCAAAGTAAGCAACCATAGCATAAGCCTGTTTTGTTGCTCTCTCCAAATCATTGAGCGCACCTGAACTGACAACGCCAAAGGTTATATCCTCACTTGCACGACCACCAAGCAGCGAACACATCTCGTGGCGCATCTGCTCTTGGGTCGTTATCTGACGCTCATCGGGCAAGTACCAAGCAGCTCCCAAAGCTCTTCCTCGCGGAATAATCGTAACTTTGAGTAGTGGATTAGCGTGTTCGAGGAACCAGCTCACAGTTGCGTGACCTGCTTCGTGGAATGCAATAGCACGTTTTTCGCTATCCTTGAGCACCTTGCTTTTACGCTCCAAACCACCTACAATCCTATCAATCGCATCAAGAAAATCCTGTTTTTCAATAGCGTTCTTGCCAGCACGAGCTGCAATAAGCGCCGCCTCGTTACAAGTGTTTGCAATATCAGCACCCGAGAAACCAGGAGTCTGTTTCGATAAGAACTCAACATCGAGATCGTTAACCAACTTCAATTTCTTAAGATATACATCAAAAATTGCTTTACGCTCGCTCTTTTCAGGCAAATCGACGTGAATTTGGCGGTCAAAACGACCAGCTCTCAACAACGCCTTATCTAGTATATCTGCTCTATTAGTTGCAGCCAACACAATCACACCAGCATTTGTGCCGAAACCATCCATCTCGGTCAACATCTGATTCAGCGTATTCTCACGCTCATCGTTACCAGAGAAACCAGTATTGCGACCACGTGCGCGACCAATGGCGTCAATCTCATCTATAAATACGATACAAGGAGCTTTAGCCTTAGCCGTAGAGAATAAATCTCTAACTCTCGAAGCACCAACCCCAACAAACATCTCAACAAAGTCCGAACCGCTCATCGAGAAGAATGGCACATTAGCCTCTCCAGCAACAGCCTTAGCCAGTAGAGTTTTACCTGTACCTGGAGGACCTACTAGCAAAGCCCCTTTAGGGATTTTACCACCCAGATCCTTATACTTATTAGGATTCTTTAAGAAGTCCACAACCTCCATCACCTCGATTTTAGCCTCCTCCATACCAGCAACATCTTTAAAAGTCACCTTTTGATCGTTATCTTTGTCAAATAGTTTCGCTTTGCTTTTGCCAACGTTGAACATATTTGTTCCTACGCCACCACCAGAGCCACCTCCGCCAGCTCCCATCATACGACAGATCATAAAGCCAAAGAAGTTTAACAAACCACTAAGAGGGAGAGAATTCAAAAACATATCCCAAAAACACCGCACACGTTTTCCAAAGTCC
>CAMTOL010000170.1 GCA_947074135.1 uncultured Rikenellaceae bacterium | reverse complement strand
CCACACATCAATGTTTACAAGTTGTGGAGTTTCAGCCCCAAGTCGATACTCTTTAATCACTGGTAGAGTCTCTTCTGCAGATGGTGCAAATTATATGAGGTCAAACTTTTTTGACAAAGAGTTTGAGGTCGTTGCTCCTGATGGGGTTAAATGTTTTACCGAATATTTGCGAGCGGCGGGATATTATTGTACGAATAATAGCAAAACCGACTATCAATTCAAGACCCCTCTTTCGGCTTGGGATGAGTCAGGTGTGAATGCACACTGGAAAAATGCACCTCAAGATGCACCTTTTTATTCGGTTTTTAACCTAAACTCGACTCACGAATCGATGATTTGGAAAAACAGTGAAAAGGAGCTATTTGTAGATCCGAGTAAGGTTGTCGTTCCTCCATATTATGCTGATAATAGTGTAGTTCGTCACGATATGGCTGTAATGTATAGCAATATTACGAGAATGGATAATGAATTTGGCCAACTCTACGATGAACTTAAGAACTCAGGTAAGTTGGAGAGTACAATCCTGATTTTCTACTCTGACAATGGAGGCCCACTGCCACGTGCTAAACGAGAGATTATGGACTCTGGTACACGAGTGCCATTTATGATTCGTTTCCCAAATGGTGATTTGGCAGGTACTATTAATGAAGATTTAAATATGTTTGTCGATATACCAGCAACAATACTTTCGTTAGCTGGACTTGAAGTGCTAAAAAACATTCACGGTCAAGCAATGTATGGCCAGGCTAAGGGTGAAACTCGGAAGTATGTTTTTGGAGCAACCGATAGGTTTGACGAACAGGTCGAAAAAAGAGCCTCAATTAGGGATAGTCGTTTTTTGTATATTAAAAACTATATGGATCAACAGAGTGTTTATCGTCCTGTCGAATTTAGACTTCAAATGCCGATGATGAGAAATCTGCTCGAACTCTATAATAAAGGTGAACTTAATGCAGTGCAACGCCGATGGTTTGAGTCTCCTAGCGCAAGCGAAGAACTTTATGATTGCTTTGCTGATCCTCACAATATCAACAATTTGGCAAATGACCCAAACTACATATCTATACTTAAAAAGATGCGCTCTGCTTTTGAGAGTGAGTGGATAGAAAAATTCAACAAGAAGTGGGTAAGTTATTCAGAAGCTGATTTTGTAAAGGAGATGCATCCTAATGGCGTAAAGCCTCAATGCCCAACACCTGTTTGTAGGTTAGAGAATGGTCTGTTGGTAGTTGAGGATTTAGATGATAACTACTCGATAGTGTATAGAACTAAGAGTGATAATAAGTGGAATTTATACACTAAACCTCTGACTTGTACCAGTGGCAACCTCTTATTTAAGAGTTGTAGGATAGGTTATTTAGATTCTGAAGAAATCGTTATTGATAATAATATGGTAATAAACTAAACTTAAACTAAACTTAAACTAACTAATGAAAAAACTTTACTTTTTAACTTTGCTTCTACTCCAAAGTACACTTCTTTTTGCACAAAAAGATGTGACTGTAAGTGGTGTAGTTACAGACGCTGCAGACGGACAACCTTTAATCGGTGTTGTCGTTATTGCAGAACACTCTTCTAATAGTACAATGACCGACATTGAGGGAGCTTATGAAATCAAGGCTCAAGCAGGTGAAACTCTCGTTTTTAACTATGCTGGTATGATTACTGAAAAGATAGCAGCTCCTGTTGATGGCAAACTCAATGTTGCAATGAAAGCTGATGCGCAAAGCATTGATGAGGTCGTAGTTATCGGCTATGGGGTTCAAAAGAAAAAATTGACAACTGGTGCTACCTCTCAAATTAAAGGTGATAATATCACTAAATTGAGTACAATCAGCCCGATTGCAGCGATCCAGAGTCAAGCGCCTGGCGTTAATATTACTCAAAACTCAGGTCTCCCGGGTCAAGGTTTCAATGTTGTCATTCGTGGTATGGGTACAACAGGTAACTCATCTCCACTTTATGTGATCGATGGAGTTCCAGGTGCTGATATTAATGCCCTAAATACTAACGATATTGAGAGTATGGATATCCTAAAAGATGCAGCCTCAGCTGCTATTTATGGTGCTCGTGCAGCTAATGGCGTTATTCTCATTACAACAAAACAGGGAAAGCAGGGTAAAGTGCAAACCAGTTATAGTGGATACTATGGTATTCAAAATATTGCCAAGAGTGTTCAACCTCTAAATGCAATGGAGTATATGCAAATTCAAGATGAGGTTAATGCTAATGAGGGTCTTGCACTTCATGATTGGCAAACAATGATGCCTGAATTATATGCTAAAATTCAGAATGGTTGGGCCGGAACTAACTGGTTGAAAGAGGGGACAAATAAAAATGCTCCAATGCAAAATCACGCGATTACAATTAGTGGAGGTGGTGAATTGTCGCAATTTTCACTTGGGCTTAGCTATAGCGATCAAAAAGGGGTGATTGGTCTACCTCAACCATTCAGTACTCGATACAATGCTCGCGTAAACTCTACTCACGTACTGGCTCGCAGCAAAAAAGGGCTTGATGTTCTGAAATTTGGCGAAAACTTGGTTTATAGCTATAGCGAACGACAAGGGCAAGGTATTGGAAATATGAATTATAATGACGTGCGCAGTATGATTAATATGCACCCTCTAATGCCATTGTATAACGATAAAGGTGGGTATTTTGATTATGAAGATATGAAGGCCTTGGGAATTGATAATTTTGAAGATAAAATGGCTAATCCTATCGCAATGATGGATTACGAACGTAGTCAAAATATCAATAAAAACCATACTCTAAATGCTAGTATGTTCCTTGAGCTTCAGCCAATCAAAAACCTTATTATTAAATCGCAATTTGGCTATAAATACAATGGTAGTTCTTTTCGTTCTTACAAACGCGACTACTCGCTATCGTCTACTCAACAGAATAGTGACAAAAAAGTAACTCAAAGTATGAATAGTGGCTTTGGTATCACTTGGGAAAATACAATTGCTTATTCAAAATCAATTGAAGATCATTCATTTAGTGCTCTAGTTGGTCAGTCAATCGAAAAGAGTGGTTTTGGCGAAAATATGAATGCTGCAAATGTAAACTATATCTTTGATGATTTCGACCACGCATATCTTGGTAATACTGGAGATGTTGTGCCTGGTAAAACAGAAGTGGGTGGTTTACCAAATAACATTAATGCAATTGCTTCATTTTTCGGACGTTTGAACTACAACTACAAAGAGAAATATATGATTTCGGCAACTGTTCGTGCTGATGGCTCTTCAAATTTTGCACCTGGTTATAGATGGGGTGTTTTTCCTTCAGTTTCTGCGGGATGGGTTATTACAAACGAACCATGGATGAGAGATTCAAGTAATGCAGTGTCATTCCTTAAACTTCGTGCAAGTTGGGGACAAAATGGTAATGCGAATATACCAGGCTTTCAATATCTATCGACAATTGCATTCGATCCAACTTCGTACTACTCATTTGGTAATATAAAAGATGGTCAATCGCTAGGTGCATTCCCGAATATCCTTCCAAACCCAGAACTTACTTGGGAAACTTCGGAGCAAATTAATGTCGGTATTGATGCTCGTTTCCTTCGTTCGCGACTCGGAGTTAATTTAGACTGGTATCGCAAATCTACAATCAACTGGTTGGTGCGCGCACCTCAATTAGCCTCATTTGGTACTGGAGCGCCATTTATCAATGGTGGTGATGTTATCAATGAAGGGGTTGAGGTTGCTCTAAACTGGAGTGATAGCGTTGGTGAGTTCTATTATAGTGCTTATGTTAATGCAGGTTATAATCGTAATGAAATTACTCGTATCGCTAATGAAGATGGGATAATTTGGGGGCAAGCGCCCGTCATTTCGCAAGGTACTGGTGCAGTGTATAGAGCGCAAGTTGGTATGCCAATAGGTTATTTCTATGGTTATTCAACAGCGGGGATTTTCCAAAATCAGTCTCAAATTGATGCAACACCCGTAAAACTACAGGAGAATGCACAACCTGGTGATGTGATCTTCGTAGATAGAAATGGCGATGGTGTAATCAACGAGGATGATAAAGGTATGATTGGAAAACCTCAGCCCGATTGGACACTAGGTGTAGGCGTTAACTTTGAATATAAAGGTTTTGATCTTGCCATTACAGGATATGGTGCATTTGGAGGACAAGTGATGCAGTCATACCGTTCATATCGAGGTCGTATTAACGAGAACTATACTACAGATATCTTTAATCGTTGGCATGGTGAAGGCACCTCAAATCGCCAGCCACGTTTAATGTTAGGTTCAAATGTGAATTATGAAGTCTCGGATCTTTACGTCGAAAACAGTGATTTTTTCCGTATTCAAAATGTGACTCTGGGGTATGATTTTGCTCATCTGATCAAAAATGGACCTTTTAACAAGTTGCGTTTATATGTAGCAGCTCAAAACCTATTTACATTTACAAATTATTCAGGAATGGACCCTGAGGTTGGTTATGGCCCAGAGGGATGGTCTTCTGGTATTGATCTCGGTTTCTATCCATCTCCAAGAACATTTATGCTGGGTATTAATTTCCAGTTCTAACAACTTTAAAAAAAAGACTAAAACGAATAATAATTTTATGATGAAAAAGATATTAATACCAATTATAGGGCTATTGCTTGTGGGGTGCGAAGATTTTCTCACAACAAAGGATCTTACAAAAAAGAACACTGAAAACTTTCCTGAAACAGTTGAAGATGCCAAACAGGCTCTTACGGCAGTGTATTCGACTCTTAATACAGCTTCAGATGATCCGATTATTTATTTTTATAGATACTCAAACCTAGCGTCGGATGATGTGCTGGGTGGAGGTGGCTCAAATGATACTAAAATGCAGTCACTTGAT
>CAMTOL010000169.1 GCA_947074135.1 uncultured Rikenellaceae bacterium | reverse complement strand
AAAGGTGAAAAAGTTGCCGAAGAAGGCTACTCTATGCACTAAATTTGGACTCATAACGCTCAAGACAAAGACGAAGGAGTACATATGATGTTATGTAATATGAAGTCGACTGAAATGCCAATTGCGCGAGGCATTATTCGTGACTTTAAAAACCAACATTAGGATGATTGCGTTCGAGATCAACTAATCGAAGTTAGTTCGCAGGCTAAAATATTCAATAGGGACGGGCTGATCAATAGCGGCGAAACGTGGGAGGTTAAATAATAATTCGCACAAGTCGATGAAAAAATCAAAAGAGTGTCAATCTAATTAAAGATAGGCGCTCTTTTACTTTTATAGGTCAATTAATAAAATAATTCAAAATAAAATATTCTGGAACAAATAAAGAATCGAAATGTTAGAAAACTGTTATACTGAAACAAAAATCGAATATCTCAAGCTATTGTCCGATAAGTTTCCTACGATTTCGGATGCCGCCACCGAGATAATCAACCTCGAGGCTATTTTGAGTTTACCCAAAGGCACTGAACACTTTTTGACTGATATTCACGGCGAATATGAGGCATTTCAACACGTATTGCGCAACGCTTCGGGAGTTATTAAGGCAAAAATCGACGATGTTTTTGAGAATACGATATCACAACAAAGCAAAGAGGAGTTATGTATGGTGATATACTACCCCGAAGAACGATTAAGACAGGTTGTTGACACTGAGATAGATATTGAAAAGTGGTATGGTATGACACTCAATCAACTTATAATGATATGTCGAGCCGTCAGCTCTAAATATACTCGTTCGAAGGTGCGCAAGGCTCTCCCAAAAGATTTTAGTTACATTATCGAGGAATTATTACACGAATCGGAAGCCGCACCAAATAAGGAGGAGTACTACAATGCAATTATATCGACCATTATCTCAATCGAAAGAGCAGATGAGTTTATTATAGCCTTATGCAACCTAATTCAACGATTCACTATCGATTCGCTACACATTGTTGGGGATATATACGACAGAGGTCCGGGAGCGCATATAATTATGGATAGACTGTTGAGGTACCATTCGTTTGATGTACAGTGGGGAAACCACGATATGCTGTGGATGGGAGCGGCCTGTGGCAATGAAGCCTGTATTGCAAACGTTGTGAGAATTTGTACGAGATACGCAAATTTCGAATCGTTAGAAGATGGTTACGGCATTAATATGCTTCCTCTCGCTCGATTCGCTATGGATACATACAAAGACGACCCTTGTACTCAATTTAAACCAAAACTAACTGCTATTGAGTATAAAGACAAGGATATAAGGTTGATTTCGCAGATGCATAAAGCGATTTCGATAATCCAGTTCAAAATCGAGCACGAGATAATTACTCGTCATAGTGAGTATAATATGGATAGTCGTAACCTACTCCATCGGGTTGACTATAAAAGGGGAGTAATAACTATTAACGGCACGGAATATCAACTAAATGACACGCACTTCCCTACTATCAATCCTAATAATCCTTATATGTTGACAGATGACGAGAGAATGGTTATTGATAAGCTGATTGTCAGCTTTGCGGGTAGTGATAAACTCCATCTACACATTAACTGCCTATTCAAAAAAGGTTCTTTATATCTGAAATACAACAATAACCTACTTTTTCACGCCTCGATACCGATGAACGAAGATGGTAGTTTCAAAGAGGTAGCTATTACCAATAACAGATATAGCGGCAAAATGCTACTCGACAAAATTGACAAAATTGCCAGAATAGCATACTATAACCGCAAACCAGACGAACGCACCAACGACTATGTCGATTATATGTGGTACTTATGGTGCGGAGCTGATTCTCCACTTTTTGACAAGGATAAGATGGCTACATTTGAGCGCTATTTTATCGGCGACAAATCGACTCACAAAGAGAAGAAGGGATTTTACTACACCATTATCGAAGATATTGATACCTGTAAAAAAGTATTGACAGAATTTGGATTGTGTGGCGATAATTCGCACATAATCAACGGACACGTACCTGTTAAATTCTCGCAAGGCGAGAGTCCTATCAAGGCATCGGGCAAGAGACTGGTTATCGATGGTGGATTTTCGAAGGCTTATCAGAGAGAAACAGGAATAGCGGGCTACACGCTGATTTACAACTCATTTGGACTACAAATGGTGCAACATCAACCATTCGAATCAACTAATAAAAATTCAACTAGCGTTAGAGATATTATTTCGACAAAGTTTGTGGTTGAGCAAGTTACCAAACGAATCAAAGTTCGCGATACAGATATAGGTCTAGAGCTTCAGAAACAGGTAAAATCACTCAAAGAACTACTATTTGCTTATAGAAATGGTGTAATTAATGAGCAACACAAACAATAAAGTGTTAAATAATTCACCAAAAACGATTATATTTGCACCCATAGAGGGTTAGGAGTTAACTCTACTATGAGGTGCAAAATAAATCACAAAGTATGAAGAAACTGGGTTGTTTAGTAATTTGACTAATTGTTGGCGGTATAGCATTTATGACTAACCCCAGCGAGAAAGAGCATATTGACTTCGCTTACAAGATACTTAAAAAGCAAGGGATTGAGAGGTTTGGTATTAACCCTGACGTACTTATTATTGGCGAGGATTTTTACGGCAAAGAGAATATGGATTTCTTTATAAAGAAATTAATTTCTCGCAAAAACTACTACGTTTTCTCACTTACCGAAATAGATATTATGGACAACAAACAGATCGTTGCCATAGGCGCATTTGGTAAGATTTGGACACTACCCAACCTAGACCAATAGAGAGGTAAGAGTGTCGTGGTCAAGAATATCTGAACCGCTAAAAAGTTATAATTATAGCGGTTAGTTAATCTTAATGGGCATATTCCCAAAGCCACTTGTAGAGCAGAGGAAAAACAAATTCAGCATTTTGCGGTTGAGCTTTAATGTCTGCAGCAGGAGTTCTTTTAATTCGAACTGCCTCAATTGTATCTGTTCCATTAATAACCATTTTTAACAACAGACCATCTGCCACTCCAAGTTCAGGTTTAACAGTCCCGTTAAAACCTATATCTCGAGTCGTCCACAACTCTACCACATCTCTTCCACTGTGTGTAACATATTTCACACAATCCCACGACAGAATATTATCAACTCCAACTGAATCCATACCCTTAGAGAGCACAAAATCACTGCAAGTGGCAAAAGTCTTAGAGTGCGGAAGCTCTGCGTAATAGGTATATTTTGAAGCATTATAGTCAACATAGAGTTTTTGTCCATCTTCAAGTTCGCAATAAGCGATTTGGTTATCGACATACAAATTAAACTCTTTCAAAGACTTACGGCTGGGTCCACTTTGCACATACTCTACAATAACTCCATTTACTCTTGGGACTGAAGATGGTGAAATTTGTGGCACTTGAGCCGACACTTCCAACACAAAGGCTGAGAAAAGTGTTACAAAGGTCATTAAAACAAATCGTTGCATATTATCTCTTATTTTTTAGGTTTATCAGTACAATATATTGTTAATCTATTAGCATTCATCAGCTTATGATGGTCAATAAAAAAAGAACGATAAGGTTTCCCATCAATTTCAATTCGTTCGATGTATATATTCTCATTCGAGCGATTAACAGCTTCAATCACAAGCTCTTGATTTAGGTAAAACTCTTTCGAAAGTTTTATTATAACTCTATCAAATGTAGGAGTCGTGATTATATAATCCGTTTGTGCGGGACAGGCTGGATAAATACCAATCATAGAGAGCATCTGCCACGCACTCATCGTCCCTGCATCGTCATTACCAGGAAGTCCGCCAGCAAAGTTACCAAAAAATTCTGATAAACAATAATTTACCCATTTCTGAGTACGCCACTCACTACCTTTAACATAAGAGAACAGATAGGGATAATTAATATCTGGTTCATTACCCATATCAAAATATTTATTTACAAAACAACTCTCAAGTGAGTCCACAAATCGTTTAGAAGAGCCATAGAGTTTAATCAAGCCAGGTATATCGTAAGGAATTGAAAATGAGTAGTTCCACGACGAACCCTCGTGAAAACCATTGACAGACTCAAAATTCATACCCTCGATAGGATTGAAACCCTCCATAAACTCGCCATCACTTTTAAGCGGACGAAGCAGACCATAAGCATTGTCATAATATTTCTTATAACCCATCGCTCTGTCCATAAACATTTTATAATCGTCCTTCTTACCTAATTCTTTAGCCATTTGCGCTATCGACCAATCAGCAACATAGTATTCAAGAGCTTCGGAAACAGAGTTATCGTACTTTCTTGCCCAAGGAATATAGTAATAGGTGTTATAAAAATCTTGATTACCACGTACATCTGTCTGATTCATAGCATTTCTGCGCATTGCCTCGTATAGCAATTCGCTATCAACTCCACGAGTGAGTCCAAGGAAATAGCACGACGCAAGATAGGGCAAAGCAGCATCGCCCTCCATAACCCTAAAATCTTGACCAGCTATCTCGAATTTAGGCAAAAATCCACCCTCAATATACATCTCAACCATAGTTCTAGCCATCAAAGCTTGTCGTTCGGGGTAAAATAATGCACCTAAAAACGGAGAGATACGATAAACATCCCAGCCCGAAAACATTGTCAGACGCTCTTTCTCGCCATAGTTAGCAACATTCAAAGTTTTACCATTAACCATAGCAGGATAATCGCCATTAACATCGCTAAGTGTGTTGGGGTGAATCCAATTATGATACAACGAGGTGTAGAACTGAACCTTTTGATCATAGCTTCCACCCTCAAGCTCAACAACTCCTAGTACCCTATTCCACTCTTCAACAGCATTTTCACACATCTTTTCAATTGTATTTTCTTTTGTATTTTCATATTAAAGTAATATTTATAGGGGTTTTGGGGT
>CAMTOL010000168.1 GCA_947074135.1 uncultured Rikenellaceae bacterium | reverse complement strand
TTCATTTGGGTGACAAGTATTCTTGGAGGTATCGGAAAAAGAGCTGTGAGGTTACGCTTGAGATTAGAGATTCGCTTAGTTGGGCATACAGATACTATATTAATATGGTTGATACTACTTTGATGCCTCGTGTGCTAAACTATCTAAACGCCTCACTATCTATTGATAGCACCTTGACGGGTAACGATTTGACAGATTTTCCACACTCAAAACCTTTTTTAAACCATTTCGATAGTGATATCGAAGCTATAAAACGTCACTTTGCGACACCTATCGCCATTTTTGACTCTGTTTTGAGTTATAACCCATTTGGGACGAGTGATTTTGAGTCTATATTTCACACTTTTCAAGTCGAAACTACCGGAGCTGACCTTTCACTTTTTGCTCCACCATCTCTCGATGTGACACTGCCCAATGAGTTGTATATTAAACATATAGCGACAATATTTCGTTTCAATAACGACTTAGTTGTTGTTGAGTTGAGTGGTTCTGAGTTAAAAACTATGCTCGAAAGATGGTATCAAAATAGATTTTATACTATCAAGAACGAACAGAATGATTTACTGAAGTTTAGAACTCCAGCCTATCTCTATTATTCGATAAGTGGAGTTTGTCATACTCTTAATTTAGCCAAACCCGCAGGACGACGCATTGAGAATTGGGGTTTAGAGCTTGATAAAAAGTATAGAGTTGTAATGAACTCTTTTGCTGCTCGTCAATTCGAGATAGTAGAAAATTTCGGTGATTATAAAATGCAGTTAATTAGATGGTTAAAATCTAGTTCCGATATGATAAAATACAAAAACTTAGTTTCGATTCAACCTGCTCGTATAGTCGAAAAAATAGTTGAAAGAGAAAAGGTCACTATTTTTGGAAAATCGATATTTTAAAGCTAAATTTGTGTTCATTTTGACAATAGTTTTCTTTTTTTTGATCTACTAATGTCTTTATAATAAGCAAAATAAACTAAAATATATTATAATACAATGCAAGAAAAATTTATTGACCGCCACGTAGGTATTGGCGGCGAGCAACTCGATGAGATGCTTTCAGTTATCGGTGTTAGTTCGGTTGACGAACTAATTGACCAAGTTGTACCAAAGGATATTAGACTCGCTGAACCGCTTAATCTTACTCCTGCAATGAGTGAGGCGCAATTTGCTGCTCATATTCGTGAATTAGGCAAAGAGAATCGTACATTGCGTTCTTTGATTGGTATGGGTTTCTATGGAACTGCATCTCCAGCAGCTATTATCCGTAACATCTTCGAAAACCCAGCGTGGTACACCTCTTACACTCCTTATCAAGCAGAGATTTCGCAAGGTCGCTTAGAAGCACTGCTAAATTTCCAAACTATGGTTTGTTCGATGACAGGTATGGACATTTCGAACTGTTCTCTACTTGATGAGGCATCTGCTGCTGCCGAGGCTATGACTATGATGTACGCTCAACGTAGCCGTACAGCTGTTAAGGAGGGTAAAAATGTACTTTTTGTTGATGAAAACATATTTCCCCAAACACTTGATTTACTACTGACTCGCAGCGAACCTCTAGGAATTGAACTAGCTGTTGACAACTTCTACGATTACGAACTTACAGGTCGTGAATTTGGTGCTATTGTTCAATATCCTGCTGCAAATGGCGAGATTTGCGACTACGCTGAATTTGCTACAAAATGCCACGAAAACGATATGTTAATTTCAGCTGTTGTCGATATGCTTGCTTTGGCGCTTATCAAATCTCCAGCAGAATGGGGCGCTGATATTGCAGTTGGTTCGACAGGACGTTTTGGTATTCCACTAGGATATGGTGGACCACACGCTGCATACCTTGCAACAAAAGAGGCTTTTAAGCGCGTTATGCCAGGTCGTATTATTGGTGTTTCGGTTGATAGGCTTGGAAATCAAGCACTTCGTATGGCTCTTCAAACTCGTGAACAACATATCAAACGCGATAAAGCAACCTCGAATATCTGTACCGCTCAAGCTCTTTTAGCTTCGATGGCAGGTATGTTTGCTGTTTATCATGGTGCCGAGGGTATTCGCCGTATTGCGCTCAACTGCCACTCTTACGCAGTTGCAGCTGCTAATGCTATCGAAAAGTTAGGTTATACTATTGTTGCCGAAAACTATTTTGATACAATCGAGGTCGAAGTTGAAGATTCAAATATCATTCGTGATATTGCTCAAATCAATGGCTTTAACTTCTATTACCCAAGCGAAACAGCGGTTCGTATCAGCTTTGATGAGTTGACAACTGAAGAGGAAGTTGCAAAAGTAGTAAAGATTTTTGCACTTGCCCTCAATAGAGATAGTGTTGCGATTGAGGTTGAAGGTAAAATCGCTTTTGATGCTGATTTCAAACGTGAGAGCGATATTTTAACTGAATCGGTGTTTAAGAAATATCATTCTGAAACAGAGTTAATGCGCTATATCAAAAAGCTAGAACGTCGTGATATCTCACTTGCCGACTCGATGATTTCACTTGGTTCATGTACAATGAAACTCAATTCAGCAGTTTCAATGATGCCACTTTCGCTTTCGGAATGGAACGATATTCACCCATTTGTGCCTAAAGATCAAGCAGCAGGTTATCAAAAACTTATTGCTGAAATGGATAAAGATTTGAGTGAAATTACTGGTTTTGCTAAGATGAGTTTCCAACCAAACTCTGGAGCGCATGGCGAATATTCAGGTTTGATGGTAATTCGTGCTTATCACGCTTCTCGTGGCGAAGATCATCGCAATATTGCACTTATTCCTGCTTCGGCACACGGTACTAATCCTGCATCGGCAGTTATGGCAGGTATGAAGGTGGTAGTAACAGCTTGTGATGAAAATGGTAACATTGATGTTGCGGACTGGAAAGCAAAAGCTGAGGAGCACAAAGATAACTTGGCTTGTTGTATGATTACATATCCATCTACTCACGGTGTGTTTGAAAGTCGAATCAAAGAGTTGATTCAGATTGTTCACGACAACGGAGGTCAGGTTTACTACGATGGTGCAAATATGAATGCTGTTGTAGGACTTTCAGCTCCAGGTTATATGGGTGCTGACGTTTGCCACTTGAACCTACACAAAACTTTTGCAGTTCCTCACGGAGGTGGTGGTCCTGGCGTTGGTGCAATTGGTGTTGCTGAACATTTGGTTAAATTCCTACCAACTCACCCTATAGTTGAGTGTGGTGGTGATGATGGTATTACAGCAGTTGCGGCTGCTCCTTACGGAAGTGCGTTAGTGTTGCTGATTACCTATGCTTATATTAAAATGAGCGGAGCTGATGGTTTAACCCACGCTACTAAGATGGCAATTGTGGCGGCTAACTATATGGCATCGGCTCTGAAAGGCAAAATCGAAACAGTATATAGTGGCGAAACTGGTCGAGTTGGTCACGAAATGATACTAGATTATCGTCGTTATCGTCAAGATTATGGCGTTGAGTGTGGCGATATTGCACGTCGTTTGATGGACTACGGTTTTCACGCGCCAACACTAAGCTTCCCTGTTCACGATACGCTGATGGTTGAACCAACTGAGAGTGAGAGCAAAGAGGAACTTGATCGTTTCATTGAAACGTTGCTTTCGATTAAATCGGAATGCGAGGCGTTTAAAGATGCTGAAGATCACTTATTGAAAAATGCTCCACATACAGCTCTTGAGGTTGCTCGTAGCGAGGAAGAGTGGGCTCACAGCTACTCTCGTCAACAAGCAGCATTCCCATTTGCTTGGGTGGCAGAAAATAAATTCTTCCCTTATGTGTCGAGAATCGATGCTGGATATGGCGATAGAAACCTGGTTTGCACCTGCGCAGCAATTGATTCATATAAATAAATTTGCTCTTACGCAATAAAAAACGTACTTTTGCGCTTTAATAGTGTTAAACTTTTATACTGCCTACCGTCTTTTTATTAAGGTAGGCAGTATTTATTAAAAAAAATAAAGAATAAAGAATGAAAATTTCAGAAAATCAATTGGTTTCACTCGCTTATGAGCTTAATGTGGACGGTACAGTAGTTGACAGTGCTAATGCAGAACGTCCACTAGAATTTATATTTGGTATGGGTATGTTACTTCCTACTTTTGAGGCTAATATCGAAGGTAAAGAAAAAGGAGATACTTTTAGCTTTACTCTAACTCCAGAAGAGGGTTATGGTGCAATTAACGACCAAGCTATTGTTGAGCTTCCAAAAGAGATTTTTATGGTTGATGGCGTTGTTGCTGAAAATTTGCTTACTATTGGTAATGCACTTCCAATGGGTGACAGCCAAGGTAACCGTATGATGGGCGTTGTAACAGCAGTTGGTGAAAGTTCTGTAACTATGGACTTTAACCATCCAATGGCAGGTAAAACACTTAACTTTTCGGGTTCAGTCCTAGAAGTTCGCCCATCGACAGAAGAAGATGCAGTACGTTTCTTTGGTAACGGAGAGGGATGTAGTTGCGGTTGCGAAAAAGAGGGCGACTGTGGAGATGGCTCTTGTGGCGAAGGTTGTAACTGCTAGTTAGTGATTGGAAGATGATTTGACAGTAGTGTATATTACAGTCAAATAGCTCATTAAAACTCGCTAATGAAACAGCTACTTAAGATAATTATTGTAACGCTTTGTGTTTTACCTATTTACAGTAAAGCACAGAGCGTTAAATATTTTGATGGTACTGTTTATGAGGCACTTGATCAGGCAAGGAGAGAGAAAAAAATGCTTATTGTCGAGTTCTATGCTTCGTGGAGCCATAAAAGTAGTTGGATGCACGATACAATTGCTAAAACAGAGAATTTAGATAAGCATTATATTATTTCAGTTATTTATACTGGCACTAAAGATGGTGCTGGACTTGCAGTTCAGTATGCGGTAAATGACTATCCTTTTATTATTGTTTTTAATCATTATGCCTATCCTTTTGATCATATTGATAGTGC
>CAMTOL010000167.1 GCA_947074135.1 uncultured Rikenellaceae bacterium | reverse complement strand
CTTACGATCTGGAACCAAACGAAAAGAGTATTGCTACGCCAGACAACAAAAGAAAAGAGATAAAAAACTTTTTCATTTTTTAATATGTTAAATTAACAAAATGTTTGAGTCAAGAATTGAGTATCTCTACACCTCCGAACCTAGATATTGGCGGCTCTAACTGAAAACAGTCACAAAAGTAAAAATAAAAAAGTATTTTAGGAAATCTTTATTAAGCTAGTTTCAACTTTGGTCAACCCATATCAAATCAGAGCTATCAAACCCCCTTCTAACTGCCTCATCTACGATTTTTTGTACAGTTTGTGGCGGCAATGTGGGAGTACGGCTCAAAATCCACAAATAGTCAGTCCCACTAGAAACGAGTACATAAGTATAGTTATCATCGAGCATCAATATATTGTAAGGAGCATAAAAATTCAGAAAAAACGACACCTCAAGTTTACCCTCTGACGATGGCATATCCTCGTCAACCAATTTCGCTTTACCAATAGCATTGCTAGTCGTTCCAACACGCTTTATACCACGATTCTCGACTCTAACCTTACCGTCATCACGCAGTGAGTAATTTGCTGTAACGTGCGACAAACCACGCTCAAACGAGTGGTCATAACGAGCAATTTCGTACCATTTACCCAAATATTTCTCTAAATCGAAGTTTTGAACAACACTTTGGTCAACAGCCTGCGCCGCTGCACACTGCACTCCCAACAACGATGTTAAAGAGATATAGAATGTTTTAATTCTGTTCATAATTGTAGTATATCTATCACTTAGCACAAATAGTAGCAAATACCAAGCCACTCATAGTTATATATTAAAACTGAGCAAAAGTAAAATTAGCTTTATATTTTGTAAAGTTTATTTGTCTTTTAGGAAAATATTATTTACATTTGCATCGAAATAAGCCATTCAACAATTAAACAATCAAAAAAAATTGAAAACTAAAAATTATCTTCTACCATTCCGATTTAAGATAATAGGACTGGTGCTTTTTTGCCTCACAACCATCTTCTACATCTTTTCAATGATGCACAATTTGGAATTACTCAATGGAAAAATGTTTTGTTGGACTGAGGAGTTATTTAACAGTTCCTCAAACTTTGGAGTTCACAATGTCAATTTCGATATCACAATAATAATTATAGGTTATATCGTTTCATTACTTTTTATGGCAGCCTCGAAAGAGAAGATTGAAGATGAATGTATGGTATGTATTAGAACAAACGCTTTTTTTGTTTCGTTGTGGATATACTGTATTTTGCTAATTCTAGCTACTTTATTTATCTTTGACATTGCGTACCTTAACGTTATGATAGGTTCAATGTTTGCCTATGCAGCAATATTCATTATAACACAAAGAGTAATGATTTACCGTTTTAAGAGAGCCAACCGAGATGAAAAATAGAATAAGAGTAGAGAGAGCTGAATTAAAGATGACTCAGCAACAGTTAGCCGAAGCGATTGGAGTTAGCAGACAAACTGTAAATGCAATAGAGACAGGTCGTTTTGTACCATCATCAATACTGATACTCAAAATTGCTAGAGTATTCAGAAAACCTGTTGAGAGTATCTTCGAACTAGAGGATAATGATTAAAATAGAGAAACGGCAGTATTTACTAAATCATACTGCCGTTTAATTATATATAATAAGCCTAATTATAGTGTTTCAAAATATTGTTCGATATTTTTCGCTATAACATCGAAAAGTACTTTACGAGCCTCGGCACTACTCCAACCGCAGTGCGGAGCAGCAACGAGTTTGTACTTATCTTTTATCGAGAGCAACGGACTACCCTGCTCCAATGGTTCGTTCTCAAAAACATCGAGTGCAGCACCAGCAATAACACCATTATCGAGCGCATCAGCTAAATCCTCCTCGTTGACAATTCCACCACGTCCAACATTAATAAGTATGGCGTTAGGCTTCATCTTCGAGAATTGCTCTTTGGCGATTAGACCAGCCGTAGCATCGTTGAGCGGTGAGTGAATCGAAACAATATCGGAGGTAGCAAGCAACTCTTCGAGCGAAACAGAGGCATAAGGTTGCTCTGTATTGCGCCCCGAAGTCGAATAATAGCATACCTCAGCGCCAAAAGCCGTTGCAATAGCCGCCACACGCTGCCCAATGTTGCCCATCGAAATTACACCCCACCTCTTGCCGCAAATCTCGCTAATACCTCTATCAAGATTCGCCCAACGACCACTTGCAGAGTAACTTCCGTTTTTAACATAGTCGTTATAGAACGGTACTTGTCGGAGCAGTGCTAAGACAAACGAGAAGGTAGCTTCTGCAACGCTCTGGGTCGAGTAAGCAGGAACGTTTTTGACTACAATACCTTTAGAAGCAGCGTATTGCGAATCGATGTTATTAGTACCAGTTGCAGCTACACAAATCAGTTTAAGGTTTGGCAGTTCATCAATCTGCTCTTTAAATATCTTAACTTTATTAGAGATTACAATATGAGCTTCTTTTGAACGTTCTACGACTTGCGCTTGGTTGGTATCTTCGTAGATTGTTAGGTTGCCAAGTTTTCGGATAGCCTCAAGCGAGCTATCACCAGCCGAGTAGGCATCGAGGAAGACGATATTAATCATAGTTCAAAGTGATCAGGTGATCAGGTGATCAAATGATCAGAGGTTAGTGGTTAATAAAAATTAAGATGTAAAGATAGTGAAATTGGAGTAATTTTTGTACCTTTGTCCACACAATTGTCAATAGTTCGTTGTCAATTGTCCATTCACATTTGGGGTTGACCGGTTTTGACAGCAGGATGACAAGTGTGACTTAGCACGTAGAGGGGATGTTTGTGGCCTCTTAAATCTCGGCAAACGCAAATTGACTGGCAATAATAGCTATGCACTCGCTGCGTAATCGTTGACAGAAGTCCGATTCCTTAATCCGCGTGGCCAAGGCTGCCTCGCCGACGAGTACCCGTTCTGCTCTTTTTCTGTTTTGAGCGTGAACAATGGGTATCAAACTAATAACAGATAGCCACTAGGCGTCGCCTTGCGTTTTGTGGTAAAGTTTTAGAGGATTGGCTTTAGAGTTGGTTGTTCTCCACCTGCTTTTTGGCTGAAAATTAAGCGAGGACTAAACGTGTAGAGGGGTTATGTTTGCCCTGTTTGGACGAGGGTTCGATTCCCTCCAACTCCACCACCAACGCTAGTATTAGCTGTTTGACAAAGAAAAGCGACACTCTATTTCATACAAATATAGTATGAAATAGAGTGTTTTTCTATATTAGTACATTATCAAAAAAAAAGAGTCCGTTTGCAAAACAAACGAACTCTTATTACCACTCTTTCTAGAGCACCAGAGTTTAATGCTATAATTATTAAAACTATGGTCTTATCTTCAAACTAAAAATCTATTCTACAATTACAGCACGATTTAGTTCAGGTGCAGAATAGCGGTTATTTGAATCACCTTCAGCTTTTTGAACTAGGCGATCTTTAGGTACGTTATATTTATTTACAAGTAGATCATAAACAAATTGCATACGTTTTTCGCTAAGTTTTTGGTTAAAGTTTTTAGAGCCTGTACCTTTATCAGCGCTACCAACAATAGTAAATACTTTGTTTTTGTCAACTTTAACAACGTTTTCTACGAAATAGTCTAGGTGAGCAAGTTCTTTTTTATCAAGGGTAGCTTTACCAATAGGGAAGTAGAATGCGTTAGGAGTTGCTTTAGGCATATTAACAACTGTAACAGTTTCAGGTTTACGTTTGCGAAGTTCTTCGTTTTCGTCTCTAAGTTCTTTATTTTGAGAATTTAGAGTGTTATTGTTATCTTCTAGTACAGCGATACGTTTTTCGTAAGGAGTGTAATCAGGAGCAGCAGCAACAGAAGCGCGTTTGAATCCTTTAACTTTACCTAGGCGAACAGTGATACCAGCAGTTAGTGCAACAGGAGCGTCGATTTTGTTTCCGATAGTAGATCTATCGAAGCCACCGTTAACGATAGCAGATCTCATTTCTAGGTTAACGTCAATAGTTTTAGATACTCTAAATTTATTGATAATACCTACGTTCAAAGAAACTTCGTTATTAACTGGAGCATTATCAGCGTTGATGTGCGCCCAACCAACACCTACATAAGGAATAAAAGAATAAACGCGAGTTTCTTTATATCCACCAATAGCGTTGCTTAGGTTCCACATAAAGTCAGCGTGAAGGTTCATATAGTCAAACTTTTGAAGTTTGAGTCCACTAGGAAGTGCTCCAAACAATGCATAAGGTGATGTGTGTGCAAATGAGTACTGACGCATACCAGGAGAATAGTTGAATTGGAGTCTAACACCTACAGAAGGAGTAATAAACTTACCAACACCAAAGTCGATAACAGGTCTGATGCGAGAAGCTAGTCCGTGTCCATTTTGTCCACCGATGTACACTGAAGCACCACCTGCTGCTTCAATAAACCAGTTGTCCCAGAACTTATTAGTTTCGTAAGGTCCGCGCACGATTTTTCCTTGTGCATCACGGTTTGAGTTTTCTTGTGCTACTACAACTGCAGCAGAGCAGATTAACAATAGCGTAAAAATTACTTTTTTCATTCTTTAGTTATGTTTAATTTAAATTAGGTTATTAATTTTGTTTTAATTAAGAAAGTATAGCTGAAGATGGTTTAAATTTGACCACTTTTCTAGCTGCAATCTTTATTGGTTTTTTAGTGATAGGGTTGAAACCATTACGTTTAGGTCTTTCTTTGAGTGAGAATGTACCAAATCCTAATAATACAACACTTTCATTTTTAGCAATAGCTTCTTTAATATTTTTCATTACCGAAGCAACTACTTTTTCGGCCTCTTTTTGTGTCACACCAGCATCTTTAGCTGACAGTGTAACAAGGTCTTTTTTATTCATTTTTTTTTTTTTTTTTTTTGGTCGTTTTTGTTATTTGGTTTTTCCCTTCCATTTCGTCATTTTTTTTTGCAGTCTTCCCTTTCCACATAACCTCGGCACGCTTTGTTCCCCGCACTGGGCGTCGCACGCGTAGTCAGCGTTTGGCGAGTGGCTCGCCGACCACATACCGATACCGTGCTCGCGCTCTTGCATGG
>CAMTOL010000166.1 GCA_947074135.1 uncultured Rikenellaceae bacterium | reverse complement strand
GTGTGTACCGTGTGGATGACATTGCACAGTGAGTACACCCACATCTCGACACACAACGCCACACGACAACCATCACCTAGCGTGGAAATATCTGGAGTTCTAGGCAAACGCCCCTCAACTACCTCTCCCACTACGTTGTAATCGCTCCTATGTTTGAGATATACTCTAAAGAGCTTCAATTCAGCACCTCGTTCCATCTCAACGCTATGCTTCGTCAAATTCTCTGCTCCAATGAGATACTCTATATTTTCGAGCGTCGCCACACACTGCTCTTTTGCTCCCACACCCTTCAAAGACTCCTCGCCACGAATAGCCGCAGTCCCCGAAACATAAACAATCCCACAATGCTCATCATCTGAATATACTGTCTTTGCACGTTCAAATTTAGGAGTGGTCAACTCCTTAGCTCCCAACAACACTCGTTTCGAGTAGTCGTGAGCCGCCACCTGCAAACCATTATCGAGTGCTACAACTTTTAGCTTCTTAGCTGTTCCATCTATCTCCTTTATAGCATCTAACTCGACCACAACACCACCCCACTCTGTCCCAATGCCTGTCGCTGCCGGATATCCACTCTTCCAATCAACATCAGAATAAAATCTAGAACGAGAGTTGTTGAACTGTTGATAATTTTGCCCATCGTCGCCAATCGAAGTTATACCCTCAATATAGTTCCATTGACGCACAATATCACTCTTTTCGAAACCCTCTTGCTCAAATATCTCGGTCAACTCTCCAAATACCTTATCGGACTGACACTCAATCGAAGCACCTAGATCAATAGCTCGTATCCCATCGGTCAACAACACCTTAACTCCCTCCTGATCAATGGTTAGGTAGCGATTATCATTACGTGTAATATGACATTGAACCTCTACACTGCTATCAACTGATTGCACCTCCATAATTAAAGCTGATGCCAATGGCGGCTGAGCAATATAGCTAAACACTGGTGCACGCTTACCAAATACCTCAAAGAGTTTAAGCCAGATTTTCAGACGATGTACAGCATACTGCTCCTCACTAAGCGGCGTCCCAAAAAACACCAAACGAACAGCCTTCCGACTCCTATCAACTCTACTGACCAACTCTACAAGCGCATCTTCAAAGTGCTCCTCGTAACTCCTCAATATCTCGTACTTAAATTTCACTTTCCTCTATTTTATACTACCAAATCGCCTAATCTAAAGACTATTAACATACTCCACCAACTCTTCAATCTCTTTTTGCGACACTTTGCGCTCAATTCCGTGCTTATGCACCGTATAGACCTCCTCCATAGTGGCTGCACGACCATCGAACAGATATGGAGCAGTTCGCCAAACCTCCCTCAATGTTGGTGTATCCCAACCCTTTTCAAACTCAATATCATCGCCAATGCGATACATTTTCAAATCGGTAAAGTAAGGACCGCTATGACAATCATCGCAACGCAGCTTTTGATACACTTTTTTGCCTCGTTCAGCCTTTTCGCTAAGTTTCCCATCGACAAGTAGCGGACTAGGCACTGGTCTGAGAGTTCTCACATACTCATCAACACAGAGCGCATCATCTTCAGGTATCTCGTAAAACTGAATATGAGTAAACCCTTTACGATTGGCTAATTCAGCAGATGTCCGAATACCAGTAATCATTGCAGGAGGAGTCTGAATCGAGAACAATAGACTTTTACAGTTTTTAGGATTACCCACTCCGTCGTTCATCAAATCCCAGTTCATACCGTCTGTACGACCATCGCCGGGGTGACAACCATTACAAGACTGCCAATTCTGATAGCAATAAGTTGCATCGTTAAAAATCTTCTCGCCTTTGTTTGCCATCGACTCCCTGAAATAGGGATTTGTGGCAATCCATTCGATTGAGTTATCTTTTAGGTTCAAGATGTTGAGTGTATCCGAGAAGTAAGTTGGGATATAGATTTTATCGCCTTTTGCCGCCATCAACCTAGGTCCATTACCAACCATAGGCACTCTTTGGCGCATTCCATACAGAAATCTAAGATCGTAGGCTAACTGCTCTGTTCCTCCTTTATAATTTTTGAGTTTTTCAATCATAGCTCTGTAATCAATCACACTCACATCGTGTGTACCGCTATGACTAACTATCAACTCTTCACCATTTTCGCTTTGTGCTATCCCCCACGTTCCGGCAGCTCCACGATTAGGCTCATCGACAATTACAGAGCCAAGAAAGTCGCCAGTCGAAGCATCAATCATCGAGATTGCTGAGGTATTCATCCAACCTTGAAGAAGTTGCGAGGTTGGAACAGTGTAACGCCCTAGGTTGTGCGAAACGGTTATATATTTTCTATCACGAGTCAACAACATTGAACGCAAAGAGTTGCTACCATTAGCTAGTTTAATGTTCTTAACGATTTTAAAGGTCGCTCTGTCAATCATCGACACTTCGGAGGTGACTAAATCCTCAGTCGAGGCCATTACTGGCAGGGCATTGCTTACAAAGATATATTTATCGGTCAAAGCCATTGAGCTAGGCTCTCGAAGCACCTTTACCGAACGCAAATGTGACAAATCCTTTGCATCATACTCCTCCACTGTACCAGCAAAACGAGCTAATAGATAGAGTTTCCCTCCATCTATGGTCAAAAACTCTGCTCCGCTAGGTGCTTTAACACTCTTTTCTATTTTACAGCTTTTAGCATCAATGATATGAACTCCACCAATACCATCTTCGAATGTCGAAACGTATATTTTCGTTCCATCAGCGCTCAAAGCCACCCCATTACCAAGTGCAGGTAGCTCGACAACAGCTATCATTTTTTTTGTTTGTTCATCAAAAATCTGCACTGTACGCTCTGCACGATTTGCAATGACGATTCTGCCACAATCATCAACTACTATTGCCGCCGTACGACTCACGCCTCCCATCTGTTCAGCATAACTCGATAAATAAAGACACAATAGGCATACAATAGATAATAATAATCTACACTTTCTCATTGGACAAACAAATAACTGCTTTATTTTTAAAATTTTTTAATAATCAACAGTGATTATTGGGATTAAATATAATAAAAAAATTATATATAAAAAAGGTGCTATAGTTCATACAAACATTAACACCTAATCCATAGTATGATTACTTTTAAATCTTTAACATTGCTTCAAGATTATTAAATCTATCGTTATAATCCTCAATCGATGCCATAATAATCTCTTTAGCTTCCACCGCACCATAAATATGAGTAACCTCAACATTGCGTTTATCTCCACCCGGTATATCTTTATAGGTCAGGAAGTAGTGTTTCAAACGCTCGACCACCAACTGCGGCAACTCCGAGATATCGTTAATCTTACCATACACAGCATCGTGCGACATAACAGCAATAATCTTATCGTCAGCCTGGTTAGCATCAATCATACGCATACCTCCAATTGGTTTGGCTTTAACTAGGATATCGCCGTGGGAAATAGCTTTTTCGGTCAACACACAGATATCAACAGGGTCGCCATCACCAATAATATCATTGCGGGTTAATGCTGTATTACTGATATCTGCCACTCTGCTACCACTATAAGTTTGCGGAATAAAGCCATAGAGAGCTGGCACAGTGGTTGAGTATTTCTGCGGACGGTCTATTTTTAGGTATCCCGAATCTTTATCGACTTCATACTTTACAGTATCGGTCGAAACCATCTCAATAAAGGTCATAATTCTATCGGGAGCTTGATCTCCGATATTAATTCCGTGCCAAGGGTGCGATTTATAGCGCAATCCCATCAAACGACCCACAATTGGATCCATCATTTTAGCCATAATTCTTTTACATTTAAGAATTAAAAAATATTTTTAATTCGATTACAGCAACAAAACCACCGCCAAAGAGTAGTATCAAAGTGACTTTATCGCCTTATTAATTTTTGAATTTATTTACATATCAATTTCACCTTTGAGGGTTGCCGACGATGCGCTTCGGACAATCACATCAACATAATCACCCTTCTCCACACCCTCCATTTTGTCGAAAACAACCACCTTGTTCTGTGAAGTTCGCCCAAAAAGCTGTTTCTCGCTCCGTTTCGAACGCCCCTCGACAAGAACAGTGAATTTTTTCCCAATATCAGCTTGGTTATTGTGTAAAGATAGCAAATTTTGAGTATCAATTATCTCATTTAGTCTTCTAATTTTATCCTCTTTGCTCACATCATCACTCATTTTTTGTTCTGCAACAGTTCCTGGACGCTGTGAATAGGCAAACATAAAGGCATAATCATACCCCACACTCTTCATCAGCTCAATTGTAGCTCTGTGATCATCTTCGGTTTCGCCACAAAATCCTGCAATAATATCGGTTGTAATCGAACACCCAGGCATTGCTTTTCTCAGAGCATTAACCCTATCCATATACCACTCAACCGTATATTTACGATTCATAGCCTTGAGCATCACATTACTACCACTCTGAACAGGCAGATGAAACGCCTTTGCAATATTTGGCATCGACGCCATAGCCTCAATTAACTCATCGCTCAAATCTTTAGGGTGAGAAGTTGCAAACCTTACTCTTAACTCAGGCGACAATTCAGCCACCTGTTTTATCAACTTTGCAAAGGTCACATCTCCATCACAATAAGAATTTACGTTTTGTCCTAGCAGCGTAACCTCTTTATAACCACTGTCAATTAGAGTCTGCACCTCACGCAAGATTGTCGCAACAGAACGCGAACGCTCACGACCACGAGTGTAGGGCACTACACAATACGAACAAAAGTTGTTACACCCACGCATAATTGCTACAAAGGCCGAAATTCCATTCGAATCTAATCTCACAGGTTCAATATCTTCGTACATCTCTTTGTTCGAAAGCACTGTATTAATCACTTTACCTCCGCTTAGAGCCTGTTCTATCAAGTTTGGCAATGTTCTATATACATCTGGACCGGCCACTATATCTGCCTTTTCAAATAGAGCCTCTCCCAACCTTTCAGCCATACAACCAATCACACCAACAGTTGGATTATTATATTTGCGCGAGCGAAGCTCATTCAATCTGCCAAAAATCTTTTGTTCTGCATTATCTCGTATTGCACAGGTATTAAGCAGCACAATAGTTGCCTCTTCAACACTATTAGCTATCTCATAATTCTCTTTTTTGAGGATAGAAGCTACTATTTGGGAGTAAACAACAGTCATTCTACAATCATAAGATTCTATATATACTTTAGTTTTCATTCGTTTTAGTATCGTAACTCACCTACTTACAACTGCAATACT
>CAMTOL010000165.1 GCA_947074135.1 uncultured Rikenellaceae bacterium | reverse complement strand
AGACATAGTGATTTTGATGGTGTTATTGGGGATCCTATTAGAATTATCGAAGAATAAGGTACCAAGAAAATAGAAATAATAGGAGTAAAACAAAGAAAAGATGAACCATATAAAAACAAAAAATATACGATTGAGCAATATAAGAATGCAAATGATTTAAATGCGAGAGGAGTAATTATAATGAATGGCATTCCCAAATCTATGTATGCTCGAATTTTAATTAAACACAAAAACCCTGCAAAATAAAATGAAAACAACGCTTAGAACAAATATCACAGTTAAAGAGATATGCGATGGATTCGTGTATAATGAACTCGAAGGTAAAGGCTTGTTTGGTTTGTCGGGTAAACTGACAATTCAACCCGAATATCAGCGTAACTATATATATGCAGATGGCAAAAAAGATGTCGCTGTTATCGAATCGATACTGAAAGGCTATCCACTGGGGCTAATTTATTTTAATAAAATTGATGATAACTGCCTCGAAGTACTCGATGGGCAACAACGTATTACAAGTATAGGGCGATTTGTTACAAATAAATTTGCTATAAAAGATGAAAACGGAATGCAACAGTATTTCGGTGGTATTGCAGAGGACAAACAAAAACAAATTTTAGAAACTAAACTCCTTATTTATGAGTGCGAGGGCGAAGAAAGTGAAATTAAAGAGTGGTTCAAGACTATAAACATAGTAGGTGTGCCTATAAATAAACAAGAGGAGCTAAATGCTGTATATTCAGGTCAATTCGTAACACTTGCAAAAGAGGAGTTCAGTAACTCTCAAAATGCAAATATTCAGAAGTGGAGTGCTTATATTTCAGGAAGTGTTAATCGTCAAGATTTCTTAGAGTGTGCCCTCGATTGGGTAAGCAAAGGGAAGATAGAGGACTATATGAGTAAACATCGCAGAGATAAAAATATAACTGAACTTAAAACCTATTTTAACACTGTTGTTGATTGGGTGTCAAGTGTGTTTAAAGATGTGGAAAGTGAGATGCGTGGTTTAGAATGGGGTAGACTCTACGAAACATATCACAATAAGCCATATAATCCTCAGATAATATGGGATAGAGTTAAAGAACTGTACGCAGATTCTTATGTAAAAAATCGAAAAGGTATTTTTGAATACGTTCTTGGCGGTTGTGTCGATACTAAGCTGCTAGATTTAAGAATATTTGACGACACAACTAAAAAAGCAATTTACGCCAAACAGACCAAAGAGGCTGAAAATAATTCTATCTCGAATTGCCCTCTATGTGCTATGGGTCACGAAGCCAATAGATCCAGAGTGTGGAAATTATCGGAAATGGATGCAGACCACGTTTCAGCTTGGAGCAAAGGCGGAGCAACTGATATAAATAACTGCCAAATGCTGTGCAAGACACACAATCGAGCAAAAGGTAATAGATAATATAATTAGAAATAATAGAACAATGAAGAATTTTAAAGGGACGGGGGTTGCGCTTGTAACTCCGTTTGACAGCAATAACCAAGTCGATTACGCTGCACTCGACGCACTACTCAACCATACACAAAAGGTTGATTACTACGTCGTTTTGGGCACTACTGCCGAAAGCGTAACTCTCACAGCAGAAGAGAAGCACAATATAGTTAGACATATCGTAGAGTTCAACAAAGGACAAAAACCTATCGTTGTTGGCATAGGCGGCAACAACACTGCCGAGGTGGTGCGCCAACTCCAAACCTTCGACCTAAAAGGCGTTGATGCCATTCTTTCGGTTGTTCCCTACTACAACAAACCAACTCAAGAGGGAATCTACGCCCACTACGCCGAGATACTTAAACACTCGCCACTACCAGTAATTCTATACAACGTACCAGGTCGAACTGGCGTAAATATGAGTGCCAAAACAACACTCCGCCTAGCCAACGACTTCGCTGGTCGTGCTATTGCAGTCAAAGAGGCATCGGGCAACCTAGCTCAAGCAGCCTATATTCTTCGTGACCGCCCTAGCGACTTTCTCGTAATTTCAGGGGACGACAACCTAACACTACCTCTAATTTCGATGGGTGCAGATGGCGTTATATCGGTTAGTGCAAACTCATTCCCTGCCAAAATGTGCGCTATGACAAACAATGCTCTTATGGGCGAGTATGCACAAGCGGCGGCACTAAATTTGGAACTATACGAAGCCACTGACCTACTCTTTGCCGAAGGCAACCCAGCAGGTGTCAAAGAGGCACTAGCCATTAAGGAGATTATTGGCAGAAATGTACGTTTACCGCTTGTTAATATAAGCGAGAGTGTGAGTGAGGGATTAAAGGAGCAGATTGAAAAATACAAACTATAATGAAACGTTTTTTTGCAGTAGCAGTTATTATTATAACCTTTGGAGTTAGTGGATTAAAGGCGCAAGTTGCACCAAATTTGGGTGCAATTCGTGACTCAATTTACAACACCTCGTCGCGGTTCTACTACCCCGATCTTATGGCGCGCTATCAGATGATGGACTCGACGCTCACACTCACCGATTACCACTACCTCTACTACGGCTATCCCGAACAAGATACCTATATGCCACTGCTCGACAACTCAGCAAAGGCAGAGTTGGAGAATATTATGGGTAAACGAACAACGCCAACAATAAAGGACTACGAGCGTGCCATTGTACTGGCACAAACGATACTCAAAGCCGAACCGTTCAATCTTCGAGATATCAACGCCTTAGCCTATCTTTACGCCCAGACAGGTAATGACAAAAATGCAGAGATACTGATGCAACGTGTCTCGATGATTTGCGAAACTATAATGTCGTCAGGCACTGGACTAACCGAAGATTCGCCTTGGTGGATAACCTACTTCAACCACGCGCTTGACCTCCTAGCCATACTTAATTACAAGCAGGAGCAACCAATTATACTTAGCCGTACGGTTGAGTTTATTCCAGTGAGCAATATGCCAAATAAGCGAGATAAGGGGTGTTATTTCAACTATTCCGAAATTTACGCTCACGGTTCGGAGTATATGAACGACATTAAAGCACCCAAACGCAAGATGGAGTTCAACTCGTGGGAGCAAACCCGGAAGTTCCGCTACTAATACGTGATTAATATTGCATTTTGAAAATATGCACTACGTTCCCTTTTTGTAAAAATGGATAACCAAAAACTCTTAACAAAAACTTCGTTTTCGATTATTTATTTAGAGTCTTTTTGGGGGGAGAGAGAGAGAGAGAGAGAGTGTGTGTGTGTGTGTGTGTAGATATTTACTCAATTATCATTAACCATTGACCATTATAATATGCAAGGTCATTCGATGCGGAGCATCGACAAAAGTTTTTGATGCAATTTTTTGAAAAAAGTTGCAACTATAAACGTTTAGTCGATTTAAAATTAAAATTTAAAACAAATATAAACAATGTACGATTTAATTATTATTGGTTCTGGACCTGGCGGTTATGCGGGTGCTATTAGAGCCTCACAACTTGGAAAAAAGGTAGCAATCGTCGAACGTGCCGAACTTGGCGGCGTTTGTTTAAACTGGGGCTGTATCCCAACTAAAGCTTTGCTAAAAAGCGCTCAAGTGTTCGAGTACACACTTCACGCTGCAACCTATGGCGTAGATATGGAGTGCGCTCCAAAACCAAGCCTAGAGAAGATGGTTGAGCGCAGTCGAGGTGTTGCTTCACAGATGAGCAAGGGCATCGAGTTCTTGATGAAGAAGCACTCAATCGACGTTATAGCAGGAACTGCAAAGATTGCGGCAAAGGGCAAAGTTGAGGTTGAGGGAACAATTTACGAAACAAACGACATTATTATTGCAACAGGAGCTCGTCCCCGCAATTTAGATGCAATTCCGGTTGATGGACTACGTATTATCAACTCTCGCAAGGCGTTGACGCTCGATTTTCTACCATCGACAATGGTTGTTGTGGGTAGTGGAGCAATAGGGCTTGAGTTTGCATCGTTCTACGCTTCGCTTGGCACTAAGGTAACAGTTGTGGAGTATCTCGACAAAGTTGCGCCGCTCGAAGATGCTGAGATTTCGGCAACTTTAGAGCGTTGTTTACGTAAAGCTAAGATTACCGTTATGACTTCGACAACGGTTAACAATGTGGTTAACAATGGCGATAGCTGTTCGGTAGCTGTTAGTGGCAAAAAGGGAGAACAGACACTCGAAGCTGAAGTTGTTTTGTCGGCAGTTGGCGTAAGTTCAAACATTGAGAACATCGGACTCGAAGAGTGTGGCATTAAAACCGAAAGGGGCAAGATTGTGGTTGACACAACAACATATAGAACTAGCGTTGAGGGAATTTATGCTATTGGAGATGTGATAGCGACTCCTGCATTGGCACACGTTGCAACAGCCGAGGCTATTCGTTGCGTTGAGTTGCTTTGCGGACATCACGCTGCACCTATTAACTACGATGCTATTCCGTCGTGCGTTTATACTTCGCCAGAGGTTGCTTCGGTTGGATTGACTGAGGCTCAAGCCGTTGAGCGCGGCCATGGCGTTACAGTTGGCAAGTTTTCGTTGATGGCAAGTGGTAAAGCGACAGCAGCTGGAGCAAGAGATGGTATGGTAAAGTTAGTTTTTGATGCTTCTTCTCAAAAGCTACTTGGTGCGCACTTAATTGGGTTGAATGTTACCGAGATGATTTCGGGCTTAACTGCTATGGTCGGCGAGGGAATGACAGCGCGTCAGATTATTGATACTGTTCACCCACACCCAACTATTTCGGAGTCGATAATGGAGGCAGCAGCTTCGGCTCTAGGAGAGGCCATTCACGGCTAGGGTTGTAAAGTTATATTTACAGAAAAATGGTGTTGAGAGTTTAATACTTTCAGCACCATTTTTATTTCTATTTATCCGAAGCGAACGACACTCACTAATGAACTTAGTTACTACCAGCAGCTTCGGTTGTTAGGTTAACAGGACGATGACCTTGTGGTCTTTCTCCTCTAGGACGTTTACCATCTTTACGATGTTTACCGTCGCCTTTACCCTTGTGTTTATCGCATTTCTGACACTCTTCACAATTTTTCCTCATAGTCGAATCGCCTTTTTCGCATTTAAGACGTTCACGCATCATAGTCGAATCGCCTGGAGTAAATTCGCCACCTCTACGATGTGGACGCTCATGGCGCATCTCTTTTTTAACTTCCGATTTTGTTTCTCTACCCTCTTGTGTTTGTGCCGATGCTACTCTAATTTTCACTTCAATTAGGGCAGCTTTACGAATCCCTTTTGCTTTCATCTCTTTTTTCCTTTTGTTTTACTTTTTTTTACCTCTTCTTTTTT
>CAMTOL010000164.1 GCA_947074135.1 uncultured Rikenellaceae bacterium | reverse complement strand
TCTCTTGTTCTCTCTTTGTGGCAATAATCGAACTCTTATTAATACTGTTTGTACTCTAAGCCAAGATACCCTCGTGCCACCAGAAGTTGTGCAGACAGCAATAAATTCAATAGATAAGAAAACTATTGTGATATCTCTTTTCCTTTTTGCAATATGAATCTGAGCACAGATATAAAAAATTGCACAAAGTTGATGTGTATTTTCTGCTCTATTCTTTTTATTCTACTAGGCGCTAGTACTCATCTTCGTTGAAAAAGAAGTCATCTTTCTGCGGGTAGTCTGGCCATATATCCTCTATACTTTCATACACATCTCCCTCATCTTCAATTGCTTGTAAATTTTCAACAACCTCCAATGGAGCTCCCGAACGAACAGCATAATCAATTAGTTCTTCTTTTGTTGCAGGCCACGGTGCATCTTCAAGTTTTGACGCCAATTCCAAAGTCCAATACATTGTATATTAATGTTTTATAATTATTAATACTATTTAAGCCTTTGCAAAAATATACTTTTTTGTTTATTATCCAAATTACAATACTAATAATTTGAAGTTTTCATATAATTGGTTACTCCCATATCATACTATCGCACAATCATTGCCACTATCGTCCAGCTACCCACACCCTATCATCTTTACCATCTAAAAATGATAGTCTTCGAGATAGAGCATAAAGGTAATCAGAGAGACGATTAATGTAACTTATAACACTCTTGGGGATATATTCTCCCTCTTGCGAAGCACGCACCATTGTTCTTTCAGCTCGACGAGCAACAGTACGGCAGACGTGACAGTAGCTCATCGCTGCACTGCCAATAGGGAGTGTAAAGTGTCGCAGCGTTGGTAGTCCTTCGAGTAGTTCATCACACCACTTTTCGAGTTCACTTATATGGTTCTCTTTGATTTGAGGTAGTTTTGCAATCGTTTCATCTTCGCTAGCCACAATTGCTGCACAATCCATAACTCTACTAACAACATAGGTTAATTGTTCTTTATAGTTAGAAGGAAATTCGAATCCATCGCTTGCGAGGTAGCCAATTGAGGCTGTGAGTTCATCGAGAGTTCCGTAAGCCTCAATTCTCAGACCTGCTTTACTTATGCGAGTACCACCTACAAGCGAAGTAGTGCCGTCGTCGCCTTTACGTGTATATATTTTCATAAAATCTTCAGTTTATTCTAATCACGAATCACGATAGTAACCAACAATTACGAATTGCGAATTAGTTACGCCATAGTAGGATTTGGATTATCCATATCGCTCTCAATTTTACCATCTCTTAATCGCACAATACGCCTAGCGTGACGAGCAATATCCTCTTCATGAGTAACTACAATTATTGTATTTCCACTTTTATAAATCTGTTCGAAAAGCGACATAATATCAATCGAGGTTTTAGTATCTAGGTTACCAGTAGGTTCATCGGCTAGAATAATCGATGGGTCGTTTATCAAAGCTCTCGCCACCGCCACACGTTGGCGTTGACCGCCGCTCAACTCGTTTGGTTTATGCTCCATTCTATCGCCCAATCCAACATTTTCGAGAGCAGTTTCAGCTCTATGAGTACGGTTACGGAGTCCCACACCATTATAAATCAGAGGCAGGGCAACATTTTCAACGGCACTATATCGAGGCATCAGATTAAATGTTTGAAAAACAAAGCCTATTTCGCGATTACGAACATCAGATAGCTCGTCATCACCCATTTCACTCACATCCACACCATTGAGAACATAAGTACCCGAAGTAGGAGTATCCAAGCAGCCTAGAATGTTCATCAACGTACTTTTACCCGACCCCGATGGTCCCATAATGGCAATATATTCGCCTTTGTTGATTGTAAGCGAAACTCCGTCAAGGGCGTTAACTACGTTAGTACCAATCACATAGCGACGCCTCATATCTTCAATCTTTATCAATTCCATTTTTATAGGTGATTCGGCGATCAAGTGATCAAACGATCAAGTGATCCGTTTTTTTTATATTATCTATTATTCTATTTTTCTTCTTTTTTATCAACGTGCTAAACACTATTTTGACATAGCCCTGACCGGGTCCATTTTAGCAGCTGAGTAGGCTGGAAAAATACCTGCAACAGCACCAATTGCTGAGGAAATTCCAAGTCCAATTACAATATTTTTGAGTGTCAACCCAATCTCGAAGTCAAAACCATAAGTCGCAACAAGTGTTCCTATCCATATCAAAAACAGCCCAATTGCTCCTCCAGCAATTGACAGCAGCACAGCCTCGAAGGTAAATTGCAGAAGAATTGTGTAGGACTTAGCCCCTAGTGCCTTTTGAATACCAATAAGGGCAGTGCGTTCACGAACCGAAACAAACATAATATTGGCAATACCAAACCCACCAACCAAAATAGAGAGTCCGCCAATAAATCCCCAAACGAGGTTAATCATCGAAAATATGCTTTCGACTTGTTTCAATATACCACTCGATTCGTTAACTGCAAAATTATCTTCAGCACTTGGCGGCAGTCGGCGCAAACGGCGCATAACCGAGCGTATATCGTCAATTAGATCGGCTGTAGCTACACCCTCTTTACCTTTAATAATAAAGTCTTTATCATACCACGACAGGTTAACAAAACTTCGAGCCAGAGTGTATGGTATCAACACCTGTTCATCGTAGCTAGTGCCAAACATATTTGTTCCTTCTGTTTCGAACACCCCAATAACGGTAACACTAATATTATTGGTTTTTATTGTTTTACCAATTGCATAATCTACATCATCGAAGAGGTCTTCAGCCAGTTTTGTACCAATAATTGCCACTTGCGCACCACTATTACTCTCCATTGGAGTAAAGTACCGACCACCATCTCGAATTTCTGTTGGTCGCATTTCAGGATAGTCATATGTTGCAGCTATGAGTTCTACCTCTTTTCGGGAGCGGTTGCCCGATTTGATGGTGATATTGTAGATAGAGACAGCGAGAGCAGTTGATTCAGCAGTTTTAATAAGTTCCGAAGCCTCTTGAAACTCTTTGGTCGAAACCGAAGGTCTGTTGACAAATTTCCACCACTCATATTCGGTTTGTCCCTCTTCGGGTGTCCAAGGCCATTTTCCTACATACATTACGTTTGAACCAATTTTATCTACATTGTCGCGAATTTTCTGTTCGACAGCATCGAGAACAGTAAAAATAGAGATAATCGAGAAAATTCCAATCGTAATACCTAGCAGAGAGAGCAGTGTGCGCACCTTATTGATAACAACACTTTGGGTTGCCATACGAAGTGCTTCATATATTTGACGAATCGTTTTCATAATTACCGACAAATTTACTATTTTTGTGCGATTATTAGGTAGTTATATCACTATTTTTTCACATCGAGCAAGAAATTTTATTATAATATACATTTATGGAAAAAGTTGTAAGTGGCATTCGCTCCACAGGAAACCTGCACCTTGGAAATTATTTTGGTGCATTGAAGAATTTTATAAAGATGCAAGACGATGCCGATTGTCTGTTTTTCATTGCTGATTATCACTCACTTACCACACACCCTGATCCAACACAGTTAAACGGTAATGTGCGCAATGTGTTAAGCGAATATCTTGGCGCTGGACTTAGCCCCGAGAAATCAACAATTTTCATTCAGAGCGATATGCCAGAAGTTGCGGAGCTCTATCTACTACTCAATATGCACGCTTATATCGGTGAGTTGGAGCGTACTAGTTCGTTCAAGGATAAAGTTCGCCAACACTCCGAGAATGTCAATGCAGGGCTCTTAACCTACCCTGTATTGATGGCTGCCGATATTTTGATACATCGTGCAACACAAGTGCCAGTAGGCAAGGATCAGGAGCAGCATTTAGAGATGACTCGTCAATATGCTCGTCGATTTAATTCGAAGTATGGTGTTGAGTTTTTTCCAGAACCTGTGGCCTATAATTTTGGTAGCGAGTTGGTGAAGGTACCGGGTTTGGACGGAAGCGGCAAAATGGGCAAGAGTACAGGCAATGGTGTATATTTGGTTGATTCGGACGCTGATATTCGCAAAAAAGTGATGAAGGCTGTAACTGATGGTGGTCCTACAGAGAAAAATAGCACACCTCCCGAAGCTATTGAGAATTTATTTACTATAATGTCGTTGGTATCAACTCCAGAGATTTTATCTCAGTTTAGGGGTGCTTATGCCGATTGTTCTATTCGTTATGGTGATTTCAAGAAGCAGATAGCCGAGGATATGGTAACGACAGTTGCTCCTATTCGTGAGCGAATTTTTGAGGTTCGCAGCAATGAGAAATATTTGAGTGAAGTTGCGGCACACGGTGCTCAGAAGGCTCGTCAGAGTGCTCAGGCGACAGTTTCGGCGGTTCGCGAGATTATGGGCATCAAGCGTTTCTAGTACAAAACACACAAATAGAGATAAAAATCCCAGTAGTTTCGAGCTACTGGGATTTTTATTTTAGACAGCTTAATAGAAATATAGTTAGAGGTCAATAATTTTATAATTATTTTGAACATAAGAGTAGCTCCATTCATTAATCTCATAGTGCCACCACTCGTGTTTTAGTGGTCTAAGTCCTACTCTTTGCATTGCATCAATTAGAATCTTTCTGGCAGGTGTTTCGTGCTGTGGCAGTGTCCACGCCTCTTCGCCGAAGTGGTCAAAAGCGGAGCCCATATTGGGTTCTACACCTGTCTTCAAATCAACAATTGTAACATCGACTGCCGCTCCAAAGTTATGCATACCGCCTTTCGATGGGTTTGCCACATATTTCTGTTCAGGCGTTCCTTTAACTTTATTCCACATCTGCCATTGTACCGAAACTGGACGTGCTGCATCGAGTACAACAAGCGAGTATCCCTGTTCAAGCAGTAGTTTTTGAGCTGCAACTAAACGTTCAGCAATCAAAGGCAATAAATAGGCCTCACGCAATGAATCGTAGAGCACCTTACCCATAAAGTTATTTGGAGTTGCGTATCGGAGATCTATTGCGATAGTAGAATCAAGTTCTGTAACTTCAATTAAACCTAATTTTTCAAAAGCCTCTTTGCTTTGAGCATTGACACGTACTGTCAAAAGAATAAGCAATACAATTGAAAGAATTGAAATCGTTAATTTAGTTTTCTTTATCATATTCATATATTATACACAAACTCATTGAATTATTATTATAAAACCAATTAGATCAAAAAACGTTATAAACTCTCACCCAGTCTATCCACATTTTAACAGGCAGATCGTTGTTATCAATCTCGCCAACCCAAGTATTAGGACCTCCTAGCTGTGGCGAGAAAAGAATAAA
>CAMTOL010000163.1 GCA_947074135.1 uncultured Rikenellaceae bacterium | reverse complement strand
GTAATTTGGCCTATTTGAATTAAAATAAATATAGAAAAACAAATGAATTAATAATTTATTTGCTAATTAGTCGCAAATTACTACCTTTGACGCACAAAACCCAACAAAAACAGAGCTGAAATTTGCGCAAATAACACATCACGAAGACCAATTATCCAAAATTTGGCATAGAATTGACTCTGTTTTATCATTTCACACTAACTATAACAAACATTACGACTATATTCATCATACCACTACATTAAATGCGACTGCACGTTACTGTTCTACAAGAACGGCAAAATAGATAATCAAAGAGTTCGATTTTTTCGAGCTCTTTTTTTATATAATTATTAACTCACAAAACAAAAGAAAAAGATGAAGCTAAAAAAACGTTGGATTATCTTGATGACCGCAATGGTTGCAATTAGCCTTATTGGTGCTTTTATGCCAGAGGTAGAAGGGCTTTGGGAGCCTGACGAACATTTCGATGCTGCAAATGTAGCATGGATGATTACCGCCACTATTTTTGTACTGATGATGACTCCTGGTCTATCATTTTTCTACGGTGGTATGGTAGGCAAGAAGAATGTAATTTCGACTATTCTACAGAGTTTTATCGCAATGGGGCTAATAGGAGTTCTGTGGGTAGTAGTTGGTTTTAGTCTTGCTTTTGGCGAGGACATAGGGGGTTTTGTAGGCAATCCTGCAACTTTCTTTATGTTTGACAATGTAGGGGCAAAGGTTGATGAGTTTTTAGCTCCAACAATACCTCTTGCACTCTTTGCTCTATTTCAAATGAAGTTTGCAATGATTACGCCATCGCTCATCACAGGTTCATTTGCCGAACGAGTACGATTTTCAGCTTATATCGTTTTTATGATTCTTTTCTGCATATTTATCTACTGTCCGCTAGCCCACTGGACTTGGCATCCTGATGGTTTCCTTCGCACAATGGGTGTTATTGACTTTGCAGGTGGTATCGTAGTTCACGCGTCATCGGGTATTGCCGCACTCGCAGGAGCAATATATCTTGGCAGACGAAATGCTACAAAACCATCACAACCAGCCAACATACCTTACGTAATTCTCGGAGCTGCAATGCTTTGGTTAGGTTGGTTTGGATTTAATGCAGGATCCTCGCTTGCGGCAGATTCAATTGCGATAAAAGCCTTCTTGAACACCAACACAGCAGGTGCAACTGCAATGATGACTTGGATATTCTTTGACTGCTTGCGTGGACGTAAACCATCGGCAATGGGCGCTGCAATTGGAGCTGTTGTAGGGCTTGTAGCTATTACACCTTGCGCTGGATTTGTAACTGTAGGGCAAAGCATCTTGATTGCACTAATGACTACAATGCTTTGTAATATTGCAGTTTATTGGAAAAACAGAACTTCACTTGATGATGCACTCGATGTATTCCCTACTCACGGCGTAGGTGGTATTTTCGGAACTGTTCTAACTGGTGTTTTCTGCCATGGGCTATTAGTTGGCGATTTTCAAGTATTTGGTGTCCATATTCTTGCTGTTCTAATAGTTTGCGCCTACACTTTTGTAGTAAGTTTTGCACTCTATTGGATAACCGACAAGATGATTGGTATGCGTGTTTCGGCTAAAAGTGAAGCAATTGGATTGGATAAGAGCCAACACGACGAAGAGTACAACTTTGCGGACTCAGAGCGAGAACTAGCCGAATATTCTGAAAAGAAATAACTATTTATATTACAAAACTCTTGAGAGTGCGATTGGAGATAATCTCTAATCGCACTTTTGTTTTTTATGGTATGCTAATTGCATTATAGTTAGAAACATATAATCAACAATACGATGCAAACAAAGGTACCAACTCCAGAAAAAGGGACACACAAAATCGATCCTGAAAAGTTCAGAATCGAAATAAGCAAGAGTGGTCCATACCTAGTCTATGGCACACCTCCCATCAACTGCTACACTATCGAGTATGATGCACAAGGAAATCCGTGGAACTACGACATAGGGACAAAAAACTATGCTCTTCCTAAAGAGCCAACTGCACTCTGCCGTTGCGGACTAACTAAAGCTTCGCCATACTGCGATGGAAGCCATATAAAGGCAGTCGAAAATGGCGAAGTTAATCTCGAATTAACATCTTCGCACAACAATCCGCTAGACAACGCCGTGCTATACGAGGGTCCAGTAGTGTCATTGACAGACGTTGAAGAGTTATGCGCTTTTGCAAGATTTTGTGATGCTAAAGGGCGCACTTGGACTCAAATAGAACGCTCAGATGAGCCTGAACAAGCCGCACTAGCAATTAGAACAGCTTCGTCTTGCCCTGCAGGGCGTTTAAAAGCGTGGAGCAACGATGAATATGGCATAGGAGAGGCCGGTTCAGTTCACGAACCTCAATATAAACCACAAATTGGTTTAATAGAAGATCCCGCTGTTGGAGCTAGTGGACCACTATTTATAATGGGCGGAATTCCTATATTTGACGACGAAAAGAGAGCATATCAACCCCGAAATAGAGTAACGCTATGTAGGTGTGGAAGGTCGGAAAACAAACCGTTCTGCGATGGCACTCACGTCCCAGCACACTATCGAGATCATCTCAAGAAAGAGTAATCGACAAACTATAACTAACTCAAATTAGAACTAACTCAAATTAAAACAAAAAAAAACTAGGTAGCAACTTAATGCTACCTAGTTTTCTATCAATATAATCTATTGCTAGATTAAAATTACTCTGCTTGCGCCTCTTCAACAACTGGAGCTTCAGCAACTGGAGCAACCTCAGCTGGTTTCTCAGCTTTTTTAGTAGTACCAGCACGACGAGTTTTCTTCTTAGCTGCAGCCTCTTTAGTTTGAGTGTAAGCCGAGAAGTCAACCAACTCGATAATACACATCTCAGCAGCATCACCTTTACGGAAGCCAGTTTTAAGGATACGAGTGTATCCACCTGGACGTTCAGCTACTTTAGGTGCGATTTCGCGGAAAAGTTCGCTAACTGCCTCCTTGCGTTTAAGGTATGAAAAAACTACACGACGTGAGTGAGTTGAATCATCTTTACATTTTGTAATCAATGGTTCAACATAGCCACGCAATGCTTTAGCTTTAGCAAGTGTTGTTTCGATACGTTTGTGAAGTATCAACGAAGTGGCCATATTAGCCATCATCGCTTTACGGTGTGAGGACGTGCGTCCCAAGTGATTTACAGTTCTACCGTGTCTCATTTTTATTGTGATTTGTTATTTGTGAATTGTGATTATTTTGCTTCTCAGCTCGACTTGTGACTTAAACGAAATAAACGCCTCAGATCACAAATCAGGAATCACTTATCACACTAAAAAGTTATTCTTTATCCAATTTGTATTTCGAAACATCCATACCGAAGTGAAGATCTTTCGATGCAAGTAGTTCATCAAGCTCAGTAAGCGATTTTTTACCGAAATTACGGAATTTTAATAGCTCAGAGCGATGGAATTTAACCAGGTCACCAAGAGTCTCAACCTCAGCAGCTTTCAGACAGTTAAGCGCACGTACTGACAAATCGTGTTCTGTCAAACGAGTCTTTAGAAGCTGACGCATATGAAGTACATCTTCGTCAAACTCTTCAGTCACTGTTTTAATTTCTGCCTCTGGAGTTATTTTCTCATCAGAGAACAATTGGAAGTGGAAAATCAATATTTTAGCTGCCTCTTTAAGAGCGTCTTTTGGCGAAATAGAACCATCAGTTGTAATTTCGAAAACTAACTTTTCATAGTCAGTTTTTTGCTCAACACGATAGTTCTCAGTCGAAAACATAACATTCTTAATTGGAGTATGAATTGAGTCAATCGGAAGGAGTCCAATTGGAGCTTCAGAAGGGCGATTTTCCTCTGCAGGAACATAACCACGACCTTTAGCAATTGAAAGTTCCATTTGGAATTTTACAGATTTCTCCATACGGCAAATTACCAACTCAGGATTTAAGACTTTGAAACCAGTCATAAATTGAGAGAGGTGACCCGCTGTAAGTTCGGTCATATCCGTAACATTCACTTTGATTTTCTCAGCTTCAATACTTTCAACAGTGCGAACCAAACGAACTTGCTTAAGATTCATGATGATTTCAATCATCTCCTCCATAACACCCTCAATAGTTGAGAATTCGTGGTCAACTCCGTCAATACGAACAGAGGTCAATGCGTAACCCTCTAATGAGCCAAGAAGGATACGGCGAAGCGCGTTACCAATGGTGATGCCATAACCAGGTTCTAATGGACGAAACTCGAAACGACCAAATGTCGCTGTTCCCTCGAGCATAATTACCTTGTCAGGCTTTTGAAATGCTAATATAGCCATCTTTATAATAAAAGGTTAATTGGTATTATTTTAATTTAATTTTATCGCTTCAATCTGTAAAGCAATACACTAGAGTTATGCTAGCTACAAAGTTAATAAATCTACTATAATTATTAACAATTCTGTATTGCAAAAAATGTACTACTTTACAGACTTTTCCTCCTAAGTTATTATTTAGAGTAAAGCTCGACAATTAGCTGCTCGTTGATCGATTCAGGAATATCCTCACGAACAGGGCTTTGAATCAATTTACCTTCAAGGTTTGCAGAGTTCCACTCAATCCAAGAGAAGTGAGATGACGAAATACCTGCAAGTGAAGATTGAACAACTTCAAGTGATTTTGATTTTTCACGAACACCAATAGTATCGCCCACTTTCACTTTGTATGATGGAATATTTAATACTTCACCATTTACTACAATGTGACGGTGAGAAACCAACTGACGAGCAGCAGCACGAGTTGGAGCAATACCCATACGATAAACTATGTTATCTAGGCGGCTTTCCAATAGTACCAACAAGTTAGTACCAGTGATACCACCTATACGAGCTGCAGCCTCAAATGTGCGACGGAATTGTTTTTCCAATACACCGTAGATTGCTTTTGCTTTTTGTTTCTCTTTAAGCTGAATACCGTATTCGCTTACTTTTTTACGCCTACGAGCCAAACCGTGTTGACCAGCAGGGTAATTTTTTTTGTCTAAAGTTTTGTCTTGACCAAAGATTGGCTCACCAAAGTTACGAGCAATCTTAGTTTTTGGTCCAATATATCTTGCCATTTTTTTTTAATATTAAAAATTAAAAGTTAAAAATTAAACATTAAATCTTTTTCAAAGAGCAATTACAAACTAAAAACTAAAAATGATTATTATATATCAACACAAACACTTTTAATATAATATTTATATTTTTAAATCACATTCTACGTCGTTCGTGTTCGCGACATCTGTTGTGAGGTAGTGGTGTAGT
>CAMTOL010000162.1 GCA_947074135.1 uncultured Rikenellaceae bacterium | reverse complement strand
ATGATGAGTGTGCGGATAATTTTAATTATGTGATGAATAAATTTGAGATGGAGGTTTGGGTAATTAAAATTTCTGCGGATAATCTGTGATTTGTATTTTGATAGAAATAAAAGAGTAATATAAAAAAAAAATAATTTTTATTATTTAGAAAAAAATTTTATATTTGTACAAGCGAACAGAAAAATATTAAATTTTAAAATTTATTATTACTATGGAAAAGAAATGGATTTGCACAGTTTGTGGTTATGTACACACAGGTGCTGAGGCTCCTGAGGTTTGTCCTCAATGTCGTCAACCAAAAGAGAAATTCAATGAACTTATTGAAACAGGCGAAAGGTTGGCTTGGGCTGATGAACACCGTATTGGTGTAGCTCAAGGTGTTGATGCGGAGGTTTTAGAGGGTCTTCGTGCTCACTTTATGGGCGAGTGTACCGAAGTTGGTATGTATTTGGCAATGAGTCGTCAAGCAGATAGAGAGGGATATCCTGAAGTTGCTGAAGCTTACAAGCGTATTGCAATTGAGGAGGCTGAACACGCTTCGAAATTTGCAGAGCTTTTAGGCGAAGTTGTTTGGGACACTAAGACTAACCTTAAGGCTCGTATGGATGCTGAAAATGGTGCTTGTGCTGATAAGAAACGTATCGCTGCTCGTGCAAAAGAGTTGAATCTAGATGCAATCCACGATACAGTTCACGAAATGTGTAAAGACGAAGCTCGTCACGGTCAAGTATTCGAAGGACTCTACAATCGCTTCTTTAAATAAGAGTGATATATGTTAATTGTTAGTGATTGATGGGAGTAACCACAATTTTTAACAGTTAATTTTTAATAGACTGTTTCGCAAATTTGCGAAACAGTTTTTTTTGTGGTTAATGATTAAATTACTATATTTGTGGTCGGTATGGTGAGAAAAACTATATATACACTCTTTGTTGCTCTGGCGGCCACTGTGCTGTTGGGTATGAGTATCGTGCCTCACCACCACCACGATGGAGTTGCTTGTATGGTTAATACACACGCTGCTCTTTTTGAACATAACCAATGTGGTGATGAACCTAATTCTTGCCATCATTGCCAGTCGCTGCTCGATGAGAGTGGACGTGCTTTACCTTGTGAGCATAATAATTCAAATGGCAGTAGCTGTGTCGAAGATTTAGACTTTTTTGCACCTCGCAGCGAGAACGACTCTCACTGTTCGATGTGTGCGTCAAATGATCTTCACAGAGGCTCACATTTTGACCTCAATTTACCTCTGATTCTTTTAAGTTCAATTCTAAATGTCGATTGCGAACTTAAAGTACCAATAAATGACTCCACTTATAGTGGAAATAGACCAAATCTATATGGCTCTGCACAACTGACGTCTAGTTGTGGTCTTAGAGCACCTCCAGTTCAATTGTCTTAAATCTCATTGAGTTCATAGTTTGGTTCTCTTTGAGCTATTCTCTGCACTATTTTTGTGTGTAGAGTATCTCTTTTGTTATAAATTACCAAAACATTTAAGATTTTTAAGATAATGAAACTAAGATATTTGTTACTGTTAATATTAACAGCTTTTTTTGCGGTTAGTTGCGGTTCTTCGTCAAGTACAACCAAAGATGAGCACGGACACGACCATAGCGATGGTAGTAGCTGCTCTGCATCAACCACTACTACTAAAGCAGATGCGCACAACCACGCCGAGGGCGAAAGTTGTGGCTCTGACGATGGACACAACCACGCTGCTGACGACGGACACAATCACGCCTCGGGCGAGAGCTGTAGCTCTAGCGATGGACACAACCACGCTGCTGCCGATGCTCACGACCACTCTGACGAGATTGAGTTTACCAAAAAACAGGCGGAATTAGTTGGGTTGCAAACAGAAACTGTTGCACCAAATCCTTTCCGTAGTGTTATTAAAACTAGTGGCTCAATTGTGTCGCCTCAAGGCGGCGAAGAGATAGTAGTTGCTACCCAAAACGGTATTGTGCACTTCTCAAATCAATATTTGACCGAAGGAGCTGCAATTAAAGAGGGTGCTGCTGTTGCAATTGTTTCGTCGAGAAATTTAGCGGAAGGCGACCAAACTGTTAAAGTTAGAATTGCTTATGAAAATGCTAAAAAAGAGTGGGAGAGAGCGCAACTATTGGTAGTTGATAATATTATATCTCAACGCGAAGCACAACAAATCGAATTAACTTTTCAAAACGCTAAGACAGCCTATGAGGCGATGTCTAGCAATGTTACAAAAGATGGTGTTAAAGTGCCATCGCCAATGACTGGCTATCTCAAAAATAGATTGGTTTCGCAAGGACAATACGTTACCGTTGGAGAGCCTATCGCTACGATTGCACGTAACCAAAAACTTCAACTTAGAGCCGATGTTTCACAACGTAACTATCGCCAGTTGAACGATATAGTAACTGCTAATTTCAAGACAGATTACGATAATAGCGTTGTTAAACTCTCTGAGCTTGGTGGTCGTTTGGTTAGCTCGGCAAAAAATGTTGATGCGCAGTCGTACTATATTCCTGTGATTTTTGAGTTCAATAACGTTGGAAATACACTTCCAGGTTCATTTGTAGAGGTCTATTTGCTTGGCAAAGAACAACCTGACGCAATCTCTATTCCTGTGTCGGCACTGACCGAAGAGCAGGGAGTTTACTATGTCTATCTTCAGGCACACGAGGAGAGTTTCAAGAAGCAGGAGGTTTCGCTTGGAAGTAGTAATGGCGAGAGGGTAGAGATTCTGAAAGGATTGAAATCTGGAGATAAGGTTGTTACCAAAGGTGCTATTCAAGTCAAGTTGGCATCAGCATCGGGCGATATACCTCACGGACACGAACACTAATCTTCGAATTATGAATTTTGAATTATGAATTTTTAATGTATTTAAACTCATTTAAAATTCTAACTCATTTGATTACAGCAAAACAATGTTAAATAAGATAATACAGTTCTCACTAAACAATCGATTGGTTGTGCTTGTTGCAGCCTTTCTGTTGATGTTTGGTGGGGTATATACAGCATCAAATATGGAGGTCGATGTGTTTCCCGACCTCAACGCGCCAACAGTTGTCGTAATGACCGAAGCGCAAGGAATGGCACCCGAAGAGGTGGAGCGATTAGTTACTTTCCCAGTAGAAACAGCAGTTAACGGAGCAACCGATGTCAGGCGTGTTCGTTCAAGTTCGACAACTGGTTTTTCGATTGTTTGGGTCGAATTTGACTGGGGTACAGATATTTATAGAGCTCGTCAGATTGTGAGTGAAAAACTGGCAGTAGTGGGCGACCAACTGCCCTCTAATGTGGGCAAACCAACACTAGGACCTCAATCCTCAATTCTTGGTGAGGTGATGATTATTGGTCTGACTTCGGACTCAACATCACTTCAAGAGCTACGTACACTTGCCGATTGGACTATTCGTCCTCGACTGCTCTCGACTGGGGGTGTGGCGCAAGTTGCGGTTATCGGTGGTGAGATAAAGGAGTATCAGATACTACTCAATCCCGATAAGATGAAGTACTTCGACGTTTCGCTCGACGAGGTGTTGACCGTTGCTCGTGAGATGAACCAAAATTCATCGGGTGGAGTGCTTTATGAATATGGGAATGAGTATATTGTGCGTGGAATGCTCTCGACTAGCGATGTCGAAAAAATTGCTAGTTCGGTAATCAAAGTTACGCCACAAAATACCCCTATCACTCTTGCCGATGTTGCCGATGTAATGATTGGCGACAAAGCTCCTAAGCTTGGTGTGGCTTCGAACAGAACAAAACCTGCTGTTATTATTACAGTTACCAAACAACCTGCGACTAGCACAATTGAACTTACCGAAAAACTCGATGTTTCACTTGCTGAAGTTGCCAAAACGCTTCCTGCCGATGTTAATATCGCAACCGATATTTTCCGTCAGGCTCGTTTTATAGAGAGTTCGATTAACAATGTTCAAAAAGCACTCTACGAAGGGGCTATTTTTGTGGTAATCATCTTGTTTATCTTTTTGTTCAACTTCCGTACCACCATTATATCGCTCGTTTCTATTCCGTTAGCGCTTGTTACCTCAATTCTAGTGTTAAAAGTTATGGGACTCACAGTCAATACGATGAGTCTTGGAGGTATGGCTATCGCTATTGGGTCGTTAGTCGATGATGCGATTGTCGATGTTGAGAATGTATTTAAACGGCTTCGAGAGAATAGATTACGACCTATTGAGGAGCAGAAAAGCTCAATTCAGGTTATCTTCGATGCTTCGAAAGAGGTGCGTATGCCGATACTTAACTCAACGTTGATTATTATGGCGAGTTTTTTGCCTTTGTTCTTCCTTTCAGGTATGGAGGGTCGAATGTTGGTGCCGCTTGGAGTTGCCTTTATCGTGGCTCTTGTTGCCTCTACAATTGTTGCTCTAACGCTTACTCCAGTGTTGTGTAGTTATCTATTGGGTGGAAAGAAGATTAATGGAAAAGAGGGTAAAGAACCTATTGTCGCTCGTAAACTCAAAGAGTGGTACTCAATTTCACTTGCTTGGGCATTGCGACATAAAACGGCTGTTCTTTCGTTTACTGGGGCTGTTTTGGTGGCTACTATTGTGCTGTTCTTCTCGCTTGGACGTAGTTTCTTGCCTCCGTTCAACGAGGGTTCGTTCACAATTAGCATTAACACTATGCCGGGAGTTTCGCTCGAAGAGTCCGACAGAATAGGACGACTTGCCGAACAGATGTTGCTCACCGTTGATGAAGTTCAGACCGTTGCTCGTAAGACTGGTCGTGCCGAACTTGACGAACACGCTCTTGGTGTTAATACTTCGGAAATTGAAGCTCCGTTTATGCTTGGCGATAGGAGTAAAGATGAGGTTACGTCCGAAATTCGTGAAAAATTGGCGGTGCTGCCTGGTGTTAGTATCGAGATTGGGCAACCAATTTCGCACCGTATTGATGCTATGCTTTCGGGTACAAAAGCAAATATTGCAATAAAGCTTTTCGGATCAGATCTAAATAAACTTTACACAATAGGAAATCAGATTAAAGCGAATATTTCAGATATCGAAGGTGTTGCCGATCTTAATGTTGAGCAACAAGTAGAAAGACCTCAGATTAAGATTGAGCCAAAACGTGAAATAATGGCAAAATACGGAGTTACTCCTTCTCAATTTGCAGATTATGTAAATGTTCTTCTTGCCGGAGAAATAGTTTCTCAGGTGTATGAGGGCAACAGAACTTTTGACCTAACCGTTAAAGCTGATGATAATTATCGTAACGGAATAGATGTTGAATCTCTTCATGATATCCTTGATCAGGGTGTTGCCTTTATCCGCGTAATGCCGTGGAGCTGGCCG
>CAMTOL010000161.1 GCA_947074135.1 uncultured Rikenellaceae bacterium | reverse complement strand
TATTATTTCTATTGGCAAATATAAAATAGAACAACTAATAATCTATACATAAATTATTTATTTTGCTAAGTTAATTTACCCGTTTTTATTTTTTATTTCCAACGGCGGAGCATAAATAGGTGTATCAACCCAAATAGTTCTAAACGTCCAAATAGCATAACCAAAGATAACCAGAATTTTATAAACGGATTAAAGAAGTTCATATTAGCTAAGTTAGAAATCTCACCAAATCCTGGGCCAACATTACCAAGAGATGCTACCGATGCGGAGAAAGATGTCATTAAATCGATGTTAAAGAGCGTTAAGACCGCTGTCGAGATAACAATGGCTGTGAGGTAAAAACCAACAAGTACGACTGCTGCCGAAACTGTCGAATCGTCTTGAGCGTGTCCTCCTAGTTTGACACGCATCACAGCTGAAGGGTGTTGGAGCTTGAGTACTCGGATTTTTATTGCTTTAAATAGCAGTAGTATGCGGTCAGCTTTTAGACCTCCAGTTGTTGATCCTGCCATAGCGCACTGGATACTAAAAACAGTCAAGAGTAACACTGAAAAAGCAGGCCATAGTGCATCGTTTGTCGATGCAAAACCAGTTGTTGTGCCGTAGCTGATGGTTTGAAATAGTCCGTATCTAATTGAGGTCCCAAAGTTGTCGTAATTGCCTGAAGTGTAGAGGTTGACCGCAACGAAAATACCACCTATTATCATTGACAGAATATAGTATCGTGCTACATCGCTCTTCCATATTGTCGTTGTGCCTCGTCTTCTGAGCGAAGAGTATATTAGACCAAAGTGGATACCTGCAATGAGCATAAAAAACATAACAATACTCTCAATCCATACCGAATTGAATGCCATTATTGAGAGGTTTTTAGTTGAGAAACCGCCTGTTGATAGAGTTGAGAAGGAGTGTGCAACGGCATCGAACCAATCCATTCCCGCAAACATTAATAGCACTGTTTCGGCTGCAGTCAATCCAACATAAACAGTTAGAATGATTGTTAGTATCTTTTTAGTGTTATACTTAAAGTTGTCTTTGGCGAGTGTTGATAGTTCGACTGAGCTGAGTGTCATTTTTTGGCGACCTATCGAGGGGAGGATAACTAGTGCAAAGAGTACAACTCCGACCCCTCCAATCCAGTGGGTCGATGCTCTCCAAAATAGTATCGAGCGTGGTAGTGCTTCTACGTCGTTGAGAATTGTTGCTCCAGTTGTAGTGAAGCCTGAGGTGCTTTCGAACCAAGCGTTGATTAGCGAGAACTCCCCACCCCACATTATGTAGGGTAGCATACCCATCAAACACGAAGCTATCCACGATGCTAATACAATTATATAGCCTTCTTTCGATGTTATGTGTCTTTCGGAAGGCACGAAAATCATTGGAAAGGCTCCGATTATTGATGTAATTGTAAAGCTGAGTAGTAGTGGAGCGACTCCAGTGTCAAAGCCATTAAAGATACCTATTATAGCTGAAATAAGCATAAAAACGGCGTTGAGTAGCAACACCATTCCTATATATCTTATGACGTAGGCAGCTTTCATATTTCTTTGTGACAGGTGATAGGTGACTAAAGCCGCTAGTCACCTATCACCATCAGTTAAACTAAATTTGCTCTTGAGGTTGTTGGAAATATGGAGCGTATTTTGACATAATTTCGCGACGCCCATACCTTTGAGCTGCCATAAATGCAGAGTAAAGGTTCATATAACTATCACGATATTTGCTCTCTACTGCAGCTTTTTGTTTAGCGTTTGTAAACGAGTCGTAATACATCATATAGTCAAGCATCTGTTCAGCGTAATCGGTAATTATCGCATCTCCCTTTTCGGTTTGATCTGCTGCGAGATATCCTTCGGCAATTGAAAGCAACATTTCGTCATAGCCAATCTGTTCAATAGGCATCTCTACCATAGCTCTGTCTAACACCTCAACTGCACGAGTTGTATCGCCTTTGGCTAGAAGTTCGTTTGCAAGTCGGGCGAAAGAGCCGCGGAATTGCGAAGTTGTAAATGCGTTTTTTACAAACTGGTCAACATATACTCCATCTTTAATGCCTCCGAACTTAAAGTTGTTCATTAGGTTGTCGTAAAGAAGTTCAGTGTCGATACGCCCAGTAGCATAACGACGAGTGATAGGAGTTTTGATAGGTACAAATCTATAGGCTGCACCATCTTGTTGTAGGTATGAAAATGCAGTTCCATTATCTTCGTAATCGACAAGACCTAGCGACATTGGACCTGCTGCCGATGTGAAGTAAATCGGACGCAACCAATCGTTATTTGCGATTAGATCTAGTAATATCACATCGCCTATAGAGAGCGAATTTGCTGATATTTTCATATAAATCGTATCTTCGATAAGATGAGCATCTTCTGGTTTTACGATACCGCTTTTGATAACGTTCTCCTTGTTGACAGGTACTGCAATGCGACGAGCTGGAATAAAGTCAAAGCTCTCGCCTGTTTGTGAATGCAGTTTAGTTTCAGGAGTGTCAGAGTTAATGATTTGCATCACCTCTTTAGCTGTCCACTCTCTCCCTCTTGGGTGAGCTATCTCTTGTACATAGAACGGCGCTAGGCTCTGACCTTTGTATTTGCTACGAGGCAGAGTGATAGGTAGTGCTTCGCTTTCGTTGCTTTTGATTCGCATTTGGTCGATATACCAATCGCCTGAGATGTATGAAGCGTTCATAACTCTAACGTCTGTACGTATTCCTTCTACCTCTTGTGCATACCAAACAGGGAAAGTGTCGTTGTCACCGTAGTTTATAAATATTGAGTTTGGAAGGGTTGACAGTAGATAGTTCTCGCCCATATCACGAGCTATTGTTCGTCCGCTACGGTCGTGGTCGTCCCAGTTTTGAGTAGCTAAAACCATAGGTACAGACATTGATAGAATGAAGGTTACAGCTAAAACTGCTTTGTCTGGCATCTCTATTTTGGCAGTTAGTTTTTTCAACCAGTAGTATAGTGCCATTGCACCCAGACCTATCCAAATGCAGAAAGCGTAGAACGAAGCAGCATAAGCGTAGTCACGTTCGCGCGGTTGCGATGGAGTTTGGTTTAGGTAGAGGATTATGGCTAGTCCAGTCATAAAGAACAACAGAGTAATAATCAAAAATCCTTTACCGTCACGCATTAGCGAGAAGAAGAAGCCAATCATACCGAGTATTAGCGGCAGGAAGAAGTATGTGTTTCGACCTCTGTTGTTAGCCAATTCTGAAGGTAGATTGTCTTGAGGACCAAAAAACATCTTGTCGATAAATTTGATGCCCGAGAGCCAGTTGCCGGTGTCGGGACCGTCGCTCTGAATGTCGTTTTGGCGACCCACAAAGTTCCACAAGAAGTAGCGCCAATACATATGGTTGACCTGATAACCAAAGAAATAGCCTAGGTTCTCGCCAAAAGTAGGAATGTTGACATACTCTCCTCTCGAGTTTAGTACATTACGACCTTTGTCAGCCCCCCACGCTTTATACTCGTTGATGTGGTCGCGTGAGTACATACGAGGGAATAGCATAGTGGTTTTTGGGTCGTAAGTTAAAGATGTTATGTACTCATAAGGCACATACTTGCCATCTTCGTCAACGTAGTAGCTCTTATTGTAAACATAATCATTTGGTGTAGATGCAAAGCTTTGCCCCGAAATTAATGGACGTGAACCGTACTGCTCGCGATTGAGGAATTGAAGCAGTGCGTATGGATTATCTGGGTGGTTCGAGTTCATAGGAGGGTTGACCGACGAACGAATCAACACAACGCCATAGGTTGAAAAACCGATGATTACCATTGCTGTCGAAACAAAAACAATGTTCCAAAACTGATGTTTAGCTTTGTGAGTAAGGAAGACTCCTAAAGCCAACATTGATAGAATGAAGATGATGAAAATAGTTAGACCTGTGTTGACCGAAGCTCCAAAACCGTTGACAAATATTCTATCTACAAATGCCCCCATACTTACAACAGTAGGAGTTAGTATATAGAAAAGACCTGTCAAACCAACAGCAATTACCGATGGTAGCCAAAGAGCTTTTACTGGGCGATTTGGATAGCGTTTGAAGTAGAAGATAAACACAAGTGCAGGAATTGCAAGTAGGTTCAATATGTGTGCGCCGATTGATAAGCCCATAAGATAGGCAATGAAGACCAACCAACGATTCGAACCCTCATTGTCGGCAACTGCTTCCCAACGAAGCATAGCCCAAAATACAACAGCAGTAAACAACGAACTAAGAGCGTAAACTTCGCCCTCGACAGCCGAAAACCAGAATGTGTCGGTGTAGGCATACGCTAATGAACCGATAGTTGCAGCAATCATCGAGGCCCAAACCTCGCCGCTAGTCATTGCTTCTGCACGTTTGCGAGTGATTTTACGAGCCAAGTGAGCAATACTCCAAAACAGGAACGCAATAGTTAGCGCACTCTCAAGAGCTGACAACATATTGATAGCGTAACCCACATTTTCGGGTGAACCAGCAAACATTGCCCCAATACGGTTGATAAGGAAGAAGAGCGGAGTTCCAGGAGGGTGTCCGACCTCTAGTTTGTAAGATGTTGCAATAAATTCGGGGCAGTCCCAAAGCGATGCTGCCGATTCGACAGTGAGTCCATAGCTTACCATAGCTACGATGAACACTATCCAGCCAATGATGATTGAGAGTTTTCTAAACTGCGTCATATTTTTTTATGATATGTGATTTGTTATGTGTGATTTGTGATTTGAAACAATTATTAATTGTCCATTGCTTTGGGTTTATCTGAGAAAAACTTGCGTTGAAAAAGCAGTATGTAAATCACAGCTACCGATATATACGAGTCGGCAAGGTTGAAAATTGCATTGAAGAATGTGAAGTTCTCGGTTTTAATTATCGGGAAGTACAACATATCGACCACTTTGCCGTGTAGGAATGTTCCGTATCCCTCCCCCCAAGGCACTAACTGAGCCGTTGTAAAAGGTGTTGACTCCGAAAAAATAAGCCCGTAAAAAGCTGAATCTATAACATTGCCAAGCGCCCCAACAAGAATAAGCACCATTGCAATTAGCACCCCTTTGGGAGCGCCTTGCTTGTTGAGTTTGCGAATATATATGAATATAAATACGCAGGCAACTATTCTAAAGAGGCTAAGGATTAGCTTTCCCCAATCGCCGCCTAGGCTAAAGCCCCACGCAGCGCCCTCGTTTTCGACAAAATGTATATTGAACCAATCGCCCAAAACTGGGATATTTTCGCCAATGGTCATTGATAGTTTAACAGCTATTTTAGTGGCTTGGTCTGCCACTATTAACCCAAATGCTAATATATATAAGTATATTGCTTTCACTTCT
>CAMTOL010000160.1 GCA_947074135.1 uncultured Rikenellaceae bacterium | reverse complement strand
GAAGTGTTAGGAGTCTGAGGAGGTACAGAGGCACAAACTCACGTCTCCACTGCTGACGTTAAATCAAAGGAAACTGGGCGGGAGGTCCATCGGCTCTCTGTTGAGCGTTTGCTTACACACATACCAAAGAAAAGAGTGCGATAAGTAAGTTATTCATAGGGGAAGTTATTGGATGTATTATTTAAAGACTTTTTTATAGTACCCATAACTCTTTGTTTTGGGTAATGTATCTGTATTTGCTTGTCAATTTGTCGATTTTTATATAGTGCAAAATAGCGTTACTAAAAAAGGGACACTCAAGTCAACCAAAACACCATGAGTAATTGCAATGACTACCCATTGAGCTCCAGAATATTTCGCAATAATTGGGAGTGTCGTGTCCATCGTTGTTGCTCCACCTGCCGAAATTGGTGCAAGTGGCGAGAACCATTTAACGAGCAATGGCGCAAAAAGCAGTGTTATAATCTCTCTTATAATGTTAGACGTAATTGCCACAGTGCCAAGTTCTGCCCCCTTGTATTCTGTGATAAAAATTGATGACAAAGAGTAGTAACCAAAGCCAGAACCTACAGCCAAACAATCTGTAAGCGAACGACCCGAAACCAAAAAAGAAACAAGCGTTACACCAACTAATGTCCCTACAATTGTTGCCAAGGGCACAAGTAATATCCTCAAATTACACTTCGCAATAGCCTTTAATGTCGCTTTGTCGCTGCCAATGCTAATGCCTACTAAGAACATTAGCCCGTAAAGTACCCACTGGGCAACGTGTTCTTGTTGTAAGAACTCTATGTTGACCTCAAATCTGCTAAGTACTAATCCAAGTAGAAAGAATGCTACAACAGTTATACTACCTTTCATCTTCTGTGCCTCCTATCTCGCTGTTGTCAACTGTTACCTTACACTCTTCTATGGTTTTATTTTTGAAAAACCACACATATACGCCCCAAGACAATAATACACTGCCCAATAAGGCTCCTAGTGTGATTATAAGTGCTTCTGTACCTATTGTCGAGAGGTTGTTCATAATGGTAGAGTTGCTACCCACTTGTGCCCCAAGTAAAAATAGGAGTAGTAAAATAAATAGCGTAATAGCTTTGCCAAGAAACGGTATTTTGCGGTTTCTAAACAGATAACCAACTGCTACGCCAAGCAGCATAATTGAAATTACGGTAAACATATTTCTGGATTTAATGGTTACTCATCGGCAGTAGCTTTTAAACTACTGCCGTAATGAGTTTCTAACAAAAAACTAAACTAAACTAAACTAAACTGTTTTTTGAAATAATTAAGCTTTTTATGTGCAATTATTAACTAATCTAACAAATACTTTTAACTGCATTCTACGATTAGTTCTAGTGTTTGGTAGCAACGTTCACTCGCTACCAAACTTTCGAGATGCCCATAATCTAGGCAAAGTTACGCTTTCTTAATTTATTTCGCTGTTCGATTGAATCTCGATAAACGGAATAGGGTAGAAGTTGTGTTTCGATGGATCAAATGAAGTACGTCCAATAGCGTGAAGTGCATCTTTGGTTTTTCCCCAACGGCGAAGGTCATAGAAACGGAAGTTTTCGAGTGCAAACTCAATAATTCTCTCGTGTTCGATTTGTGCCATTACCTCTGCCTTAGAGCTTCCTGTCATATTAGGCATATCTGCTCTTTGGCGCACTTGATTGATAAGTGGAATTGCTTCTGAGGTGCGTCCAAGTTCGTTCAAAGCTTCTGCCTTCATTAACAACACGTTAGAGTAACGCATAAGAGGTACGTTTAGTCCAGTGCGTGAGAGTCGCATCAAATCCCAAGTGCGTGGTAAGTATTTTCGGAATGCTGGTTTATTGTAAGCATTGCCGTTCTCGTCACAGAACCATTCGTCGTATGTGTAGTTGTAAACCCTACCCTCTGTTTCGTCGTTGAAGTAGTCGCATTGATAGAAAATAGTGTGGTAAAGACGTGAATCGTATAGACCAGTAGTTGCAATTTGACCCTCTTTGAAGAACTCTTCCATTAACATCTTGCTAGGTAGAATTTCGTCCCAACCATCAAGTTCGCTAACTGCCATCCACTTGTTGATAGCTGTGCGATACGAAGCACCATTTTCGGTGTTGTCAGTAAATTGCAGCTCAAAAATCGATTCTGCAGAGTTTTTGTTTGTTCCATCAAACATCGAGATAATATCCTTGACAAGTGAGTAGCCTGTAACTTTGTCAAACGATTCAACTGCTTTTGTAAAGTGAGCAGAATTGCTCTCCTCCCAACCTCGAGTTAGGTATGCAAAACCAAGGTATGAGTATGCTGCACCCGAAGTCGCACGTCCAATGTTTTGAGCAGGATATTGTGCTGGAAGGTATGGAGCTGACTCTTCTAAATTTTTGCATATAAATTCCCAAGTAGGTACACGCTCCGAGAGTGCTTTATTTAAATCTGATGGACTTGTGATAAACTTGTCGTGAACTACGATTTTTTCCCAGTTTAGTAATAGTTTCATCAAATAATATGCTCTCAAGAATTTAGCCTCCGCTATAAATTGATTCTTTTGAGCCTCAGTTATACCACTTCCAATCTCAGATATCTTCTCGATAGCTTGGTTTGCATAGCTGAGTCCCATATATTGGTGTTTCCAATAAAGTGAAAATTGACTATTGCCATTGTTGTACGCAAAAGTGTGTAGTTCTACCCAGTTTTGATAGTTTAAAGCATCTGAACCTGGATCAACAATGTCTTCACGAAAAGCTTCAACAGGCCATTTTACTTCGGTAAATTCCCAAACATCGTAAGTGCATTCAAGTTGTGAATAGACTGCCGCCAATCCGTTTTCGGCATCTGTCGCATCTCTCCAATAAACATCAGAGGTTAATTTGTCTGGAGATTGCACCGTTAGCATATCGTTGCACGAGCTTAGTGCAAAAACAGCTGTCAGTAATATTAATATCTTTTTCATTGTATATATGTTCTTGAAGATTTATATAAGTTGTTATTTTACAATTATTGTGTTTGTTAATTCTAGAATGTCACCTGAATACCGCATACAACTGAACTTGTCATAGGGTAAATTAAGTTGTCAACGCCAGCGTTAAGCGGACTTGAACGTGCAAACTCAGGATCGATACCAGAGTATTCAGTAATTGTAAATAGGTTGTCAGCACTTACGAAAATACGTAGTTTTTGAATGTAAATCTTTGACATCCATTTTTCAGGGAGAGTGTAACCAAGTTGAATATTACGAAGACGTAGATAATCACCTTTCTCGAGGAAACGGTCACTCTCTCTTGAGTTTCCGTTAGGGTCTTGAAGAACGGCGCGAGGTACATTTGTATTAGTGTTAGTTGGTGTCCAAGCGTTCAGGGTAGAGCTAAGCATATTAACACCAGAGTTCATAGCCTCCCAAACGTAACGGTTTCCGTTGTAAATTTTATGACCAAAACCACCGCCTAGTAGGAATGAGAAGTCGATACCTTTGTAGTCAAGTCCAAAATTTAGGTTAAACTCAAATTTAGGCATACCACTACCCATATATACTTTGTCGCTTTCGTCAATCACTCCGTCACCGTTGGTGTCAACAAACTTAAGATCGCCAGCTTTGGCATTTATTTGATATTTCTGACCATTACTGTTGACATAAGATGCAGCCTCTTGGTCGCTTTGGAAGATTCCTGCTGTTTGATAAAGGTAGAAACCACCAATAGGCATTCCCATACGAGTTTGAGTAGGGAAGTGTTCAGTTCCATATTTTAGACCAGTACCATACAGTATTTGATTTGCGTCCGATAGTTCAATAACCTCGTTTTTGAGTGTTGACATATTCACCCCAGCGTTAAGTCCAATACCGTTTGCAAAACGTTGATTATAGTTAAACGTAAACTCGAAACCACTGTTGCGAATCTTACCAACGTTAAGTATAGGGTCGTTAAGACCGGCAGATGGTGCAAGCTTTTTAGTAATTAACAGACCGTTTGTTTGAGTAGAGTAGTAGTTAATCGAACCGCTGAATTTATTTAAGAATCCGTAGTCGATACCAACGTTGATAGATTCGGTAGTTTCCCAACGAAGATCACGATTTTCGAGCGATGGTGAGATGCTACCTGGCCAAGGGTATGAACCGTTCCCCTGAACATAACCATACCAAAGAGTGTTTCCTGTGCTAATGAGTGATTGAGAATCGTAATAACCAAGCCTAACCTCGTTACCTAGCTGTCCCCAACTACCACGAATTTTCAATATGTTGATAGCAGTAACATCTTTCAAGAATGATTCGCGATCTATTCTCCAACCTACTGCAACTGAAGGAAATACGCCCCAACGGCTATTTATACCAAATTTAGATGAACCATCTGTACGAACTGTCGCTTGAACTAAATAACGGTCGTCATAGTTGTAGTTCAAACGTCCAAAGAATGATACTCTGTTGTATTGATAGTTCGAACCACTTGCGCCGTATGTGCCACCTTTGCCAGCATCAAGAGTTGAGAAGTTCAAATCAGCAAAACCAGCGGGTTGTTGTACACCTCCAACTGTAGTCTTACCCTCTACCCAAGCCGAGTTCCAGTTTGATGATTGAAGGTTGATTGACGAACCAATCATTGCATTGATAGAGTGCTTGCCATATTTCTCGTCAAAGCTAAGTACATTATCAATAGTTTCTTCAGAGTAAAAAGAGCGATTTTCGCTATAATAAGCATACTCAACAGGAGTTCTTACGTCTGCAATGTGAGGAAGTTGTTTGTAGAATCCTTGAGAGTTAGTTCCTCGATACGCGTAACTTGATTTGAATTGAAGGAAACTAGTGAAATTGATAGCTAAAGAGATATTTCCAGCAAAATCTTGACCGTTAGTATAACTGTCAGTGTAGTGCTCTTGAGCCATTATGTTTGGAGCATTAGGTAGTCCATTTTTGTTGGTCAACCCAAAACCATACTTCTCGTTCGAGTCATAAACAGGTATAATAGGGGCGATGTTGTAGATGTTTTGAATCAAGAAGTTAGGTTGAGAAGATGTTGTTGCGTTGTACGATACGTTTGCATCGACTTGGAAGATACCTTTTTTAGCACTAATCTTACCACGAACATTTCTTTGACGGAAGTTGTTGTCGATAACTACACCTTTTTCGTCAGCAAGGTTAGCTGAAAGTGCAAACTTAATAACTTCAGAACCACCTCTCATCGAGAATGAGTTCAATAAGTTGAAACCTGGACGGAACGCCTCGTTTTGCCAATCAGTATCAGTTGTAATAGGCATACTTAGATATGCCGGAAGCGAAACAGGGTTGTTGGCGTCTTTGTTGTAGTTTTCGTAGATTGTTTTTTGCATTTGGACAAACTCAGAGGCATTCAACATCTGCAGACGATTACTAGTTTGAGGAGAGACAGCTTGAGAACTCATGTCAAACGTCATTATCCAAGCCTTACCCTTGC
>CAMTOL010000159.1 GCA_947074135.1 uncultured Rikenellaceae bacterium | reverse complement strand
TTCTCAGCACCCTAAAGAATAAGTTAACCTGTGAGAATCATCTTGTAATCCAAAGTTGTTGTGCCGTGGTCAACGTGTGCAATAATTGCAATGTTTCTAATTTTGCTCATCTATATTTTTTCGTTACTTATTGCTGCCTCGAATTATGGCCTTTATTGGCTCTGAAGAAGCAGATGTGTGTATTTTCAGTGTTTTGTAAAACAGACCTTCCTCGCCTTTGCGAGGAGAGTATGTTACTTTTATTGCTGTGCTATCACCCGCTGCGATTGGTTTTTTAGAATAATTAATTTTTGTGCAACCACAATCGCTGTCAATATTTATGATAACCATTGCAGAGCTACTCGTGTTGATAACCTGAAACTCCACGTTTGTTGGTTTTGAAACCTCATTTAGGTTTAATTGAGTTGGATTAACCCTAATCTGTTGCGCGGAAGCGTTGCCAAAATAGAGGCAAAAAAGGAGCGATAGTGAGATAAAACCGAGATTTTTCATTACTTTTGTGAGATTGCGATAGATACTTTATCGAGTGCAAAGGTAATTAAAATAAATTCATAATTAGCAATTCATAATTTATAATTGTTAAAAACGCTGTTTTAAATGTTTTGTGTTTTGATTAATCTTAGCTCTACTTTCCCTTTTCTGAAGAAAAGATAAACCCAAAAGCCTTTGACAAATTCAATCTTGCTGACTTACACGATGTGGAACATCGGCAAAAGTTTTTGGTGTCGCTTTTTGAAAAAACGACAATTATTTACTGATTAGAGTATTGAAAAAGACTAAAATTTATGGTAGAATTATTACAAAAAATGGTGCAGACGCCTTCGTTCTCAGGCGAGGAGGATACAGTAGTTGAGATTTTAATTGACTATTTAGTGCAGCGTGGAGTTGAAGGTATTAATCGTCACCACAACAATATATGGATTCTAAATCGTCACTTTGACTCGTCGAAGCCAACAATACTGCTCTGTTCGCACCACGATACTGTAAAACCGTCGGCAGCATATACTGTTGATCCGTTTGGAGGGGATATTGTGGAGGTCGATGGTGGACGAAAAAAACTCTTTGGCTTGGGCAGTAATGATGCTGGGGCAAGTGTAGTGGGGTTGAGTGAGCTCTTTTTGCATTTTTATAATGAACAGTCGTTGAACTTTAATCTTTGTTTGGCGTTGGTGGCAGAGGAGGAAATTTCGGGTAGTCGAGGGCTTAAAACGATACTTGAGAAGCTGCCTACGATAGATTTTGCAATTGTTGGCGAACCAACCGAGATGAAAATGGCGATTGCCGAACGTGGATTGATGGTAGTTGATTGTGAGGCAAAGGGTAAGAGCGGTCACGCTGCTCGAAACGAGGGAATAAATGCTATCTATGTGGCGATGCAGGATATGGCTTGGGCTGCAACTTATCGTTTTGATAGGGTTTCGCCGTTCTTTGGCGATGTGAAGATGACAACGACTATTATTGAAGCTGGAAGTGCTCATAATGTAGTGCCAGATAGTTGTCGTTTCACTGTTGATTGCCGAGTGACAGAACAATATACGCTAGAGGAGGTTTTGCAGACGATGCGAGAGAATATGAGTAGTCAACTTGCGCCTCGTTCTATGCGACTTCGCCCTTCGTCTATTTCGCTCGAACATCCGTTAGTTCAAATCGGACTTGGTATGGGAATTGAGTATTATGGTTCGCCTACCACTTCTGACGCAGCTGTTTTGAGTCCAATTCCAACTTTAAAGATGGGTATAGGCGACTCGGCACGTTCGCATACTGCTGATGAGTATATCTATGTCGATGAGTTGGAACGTGGTGTGGAGCAATATGTGACGATGGTTGGTAAACTGCTACTTGACTAAGGCGTAACCACTCCAAACACATAGTAAGGATATGCCAACACTCGCCCAAATATAGAGAATAGAGAGTATATAACTGCCATTTCGAGCCAACTCGACAACTTCGGTCGAAAATGCTGAAAAAGTTGTAAAACCTCCGCAAAAACCAATGGCAACGAGTAAACGAAACCAGTGATTGTGGGAGCTGTCAACCATTGAGGCGATGATAATGCCCATCAAGAAACTACCAACAAGATTGACGGCTAGAGTTGATAGAAATAGGTAGGTGTGAGGAATAAACGCACGAGCCGTTAGAGAAATTGCATAACGTAAACCTCCGCCAACTCCCGAACCTAGCATTACAAGTAGTATATCCTTTATCATATAAGGTACAAAGATAATATAAATAATGGTAAATGACTTATTTTTGCAAATAGCTTTGTCAATATCATTAAACATTAATCATTAGCAAAAAGTATGCACGTCGAACCATTAATAATTGATCTTGCAGTTATCCTTTGCCTTGCAGCTGTGACAACGGTGCTGTTTAAATGGCTTAAATTGCCACTTGTGCTTGGATATATTGTGGCAGGATATTTAGCTTCGAACCATTTTGAAATGACGCCAACTGTAACCGAAGTAGGCGAGATAAACACTTGGGCAGAAATAGGAGTTATTTTTCTCTTGTTTAGACTTGGTCTTGACTTTAGCTTTAAAAAGTTGTTAGGTGTTGGTGGAGCGTCGATGATTGCAGCAATTGTTATCGTTTGCGGAATGATGGCAATCGGGTTTTTGACAGGTAAACTTATGCATTGGTCAACTGCCGATAGTGTCTTCTTGGGTGGTATGATTTCGATGTCATCGACAACAATTATCTATAAACAGCTCTCTGATACATCTCAACTGAAACTTAAGTTTGCTGGAATTGTTTTTGGAGTGCTTGTCGTTGAGGATCTCTTTGCCATTGTAATGATGGTGCTGTTGACGACAATTTATGTTAGTAAGAGTTTTTCGGGTATCGAGCTAGGGTGGAGTATAGTTCGCCTTATCTTTTTCTTGATGGTATGGTTTGGAGTAGGTATCTATTTAATACCTACGATACTCAAAAAAGCTCGACGATTCCTAACCGGCGAAACACTGCTCCTTACTTCGCTTGGACTCTGCTTCTCAATGGTATTTCTTGCTTCATTTGTTGGTTTTAGTCCTGCTCTGGGTGCTTTTATTATGGGGTCGATACTTGCCGAAACACCCGAAGCTACCCACATCGAACACCAAACAAAACCTATTTCAGACCTTTTTGGTGCAATCTTCTTTGTTTCGGTGGGTATGATGGTCAATCCTGAGGTTGTGGTCGAACATTGGGTGGTTGTGTTGATATTGACTGCCGTTGTGGTTGTGGGGCAGATATCGTTGGCGATTTTTGGAGTGTTGCTTTCAGGAAAACCGCTTCGTAATGCTGTAAGAGCTGCGTTCTCGTTAGGGCAAATCGGAGAGTTCTCGTTCATTATTGCTGCTTTGGGTGTGACTCTTGGCGTGACAAGCTCGTTTCTTTATCCTATTATTGTGACGGTCTCTGTACTTACGATTTTTTTAACTCCATTTATTATGCGAGGTGCAGAACCAGCAATTAGAGTGTTGGAGAGATTTTTGCCAACAAAATTTCAAAATTTTATTATGAGCTACACCAGTGGCTCAATTATGCCATCGACCAAAGGACTGTGGAGACAGTGGATGTCGGCAAATATTAAACGAATAGCCATCTTTAGTATTCTACTCTCTGGCATTACGTGGTTCAATTCTGCTTATATATTGCCATTTATTTCAAAACTATCACTTGCAGGTTGGAACGATGTTATTTCAACAGCAGTATCACTCATTATTATATCACCATTTGTTTGGGCACTTACCGTAAAACCGATTAAACCCGATGTTTTTGTGAAACTCTGGACAAACTCAAACTTTAATCGAGGAATGTTAATTTCGCTAATTTTAATCCGTTTTGCAATTGCTTTTGCTTTTGTAATGGCTGTTCTTGTTTCAATCCACTCTTATCGTTGGGGTACTGTTGTGGCTATTTCTGTTTTAATTCTAGTATTGTTACTTTTTTCGAAGCGAATAGCAAAAGCTTGGAATCACTTTGAGGTGCAATTTAGACGCAATATGGATGGCAATACAAATAATTAATGATAAATTAAGAAACGGTTTTAGTTTTAATCTTTAGTTAGCCGAACGATATTCGTTTGGAGTCATTCCAGTTCGTTTTTTGAACATTCGACTAAAATATTGAGGATATTCAAAACCAAGTTCATAGGCAATTTCAGAAATAGATTTATCACGTTCGTACATCCTCTCTTTAGCGACCTCAATAAGCATCAACTGAATATGCTCTTGTGCGCTCTTGCCACTCTCCTTTTTTAGTAAATCACCGAGATAGTTAGCTGAAATGTTGAGCTTCTCGGCACAATATTTTACGGTTGGCAATCCCTCTTTTTGTGGTAAATCGGAGTGGAAATAGTTGTTAAGCACTGTTTCGAAACGGCTATATATGTCGCTATTAACAACCGAGCGAGTGATAAATTGACGATCGTAGAAACGTGTGCAGTAGTTCAAAAACAGTTCAATATTCGAAACAATCAATCTTTGCGAATGTTTGTCGATAGAGTGTCGAAGCTCCTCTTCAATATTACGAAAACACTCAGTTATTGTTACCTTCTCCTGCTCTGAAAGATGCAGTGCTTCGTAAACCTCATAAGAGAAAAAAGTATATTCTTTAATCGAGCGTCCAAGCGATGTGCCTCGAATTAGATCTGCGTGAAACATCAGCACCCACCCTTTTGGTCTTTGCGGAATTCTATTCTCGATTTTAACTACTTGGTCTGGAGCTAGAAATACGAGTGTGCCGTCCTGATAGTCATAGTAGTTACGACCATATTTCATATCTCCGCAGTTCTGTTCTTTGAGAAAAATGGTGTAAAAGCCGTATGATAGACTTGGAGGTAGTGTGTCGTAACAATTTCTCTCTTCGTAATCAATCTTTGACCAATCGATAACAGTTACAAGGGGGTGAGTTGTTTCTACGCCCATTACTTTGTTGTACTCATCAATTGAGTTGAATTTGTGTATTCCTTCCATCTCTTATTGTTTTAGCTATGCCAAAGGTAGTAATAAAATTTTACCTATTTAGTTCATTTATAATAGTTCCGTAATTTGTATAATCTTTTCTGTAATTTGTGTAATAGTCTATTTTAAGATAATACTTTTCTTTGTACTGAGTTTAGTTTAATTGTTATCTAACCGTAATTTGTATCCATTAAACTGTAAAAAGTTTAATGTTTTGAATCACTTGTTATGATACCTTTGTATTGTCGAATAATCTAATTAAAATGGGAATGAAAAGAGAGTGTATTAATATTTTGTCGTTTTTTATTATTATCTTTACACTTCAACTTTTTGAAGTGTCGGCTCAAAATAGTAACAAAGTGCTTGTTACATATTTTACTATGCCTCAGACTGTAGGTATTGATGGCTCGCGTAGTGCGAGTTGCATTGTGGAGGAGGGAAAAGTGTATGGTACGGTAGAGTGTGTTGATACTCAAATTGTTGAAGCTACTGGTGGAGTAACGTTTTAGTGTAAACCTGCTC
>CAMTOL010000158.1 GCA_947074135.1 uncultured Rikenellaceae bacterium | reverse complement strand
AACTTATAACCAAGAAGAAAGCTATAACGGCACTGGTGAAGTTGACGATATAATTGCCCATTGAAAAAAGTATAATTGCCTCAAATGTAGTAATTTTTTATCAAATTGCAATAAAATTTCTATCTTTGCGTTGAATTTTTATTTAACTTTTTATTGCTCTATGGAGTTATCATTTATACCAAACAGCGGGGTAAAACCCCGTGCCAATGGCATTACAATGTTGATGGACAAAGGTTTATACAAACATCAAGTCGAAGGAATTTGTGAATTAGCAGCTGGAATTATAGATTTTGTAAAATTAGGCTTTGGGACCTCTCTTTTTACAGGCTCTTTAGACGAGAAATTAGTAGCTTATAGAAAGTATGGCGTTGAGGTCTATACTGGGGGAACTCTTTTCGAAGCGTTTTATATTCGAGGTGAATTGGATAAATATGAAGCTTTTATCGATAAGCATAACTTTACTACTATCGAGATATCTGATGGTTCGATTAAGATGGATCACGATGAAAAGTGCGAATTAATCTCTAAGTTCAGTAAGAAATATAGAGTTTTGAGTGAAGTTGGTAGTAAGGTTGCAGGAATGGAGATTTCGACAGAGCGTTGGATTCATATGATGCAAGAGGAGTTAGAGGCAGGAAGTAACTTTGTTATTGCCGAAGCTCGTGAAGCGGGCAATGTTGGGATTTTTGACTCTAAAGGTGGTGCTAAGGGTGATATGATTGACCAGATAGCTGCAAATGTGCCTTGGGAGAAAATTATTTGGGAAGCTCCAGCCAAGAATCAACAAGTGTGGTTTGTCAAGCGTTTTGGGGCAAATGTTAATCTAGGTAACATTGCTGCAGAAGAGATACTATCGCTCGAAACAATCCGTAATGGACTTCGAGGCGATACTTTTGGGCTTTTCTTACCTGATGAGTTAAAACAGATGGTTCAATAGTGTTTGTATGACCATAGTATAGTTCTCTTAGAAAACTATTCTATCACTTTAACAGCTATACCTTCAGATGCTTGCATAATACCATTGATAATTATGCTATCTCCTGCATTAAGTCCACTCAATACTTCAACATCACGTTCAAGTCGAATACCAGTCGTAACTATGCGTTGAGTTGCTCGTCCATTCTCGACCAACCAAACTGTTTTACCCTCCATTGTTGGCACAACTGATTGTGATGGAATAAGCAGACGAGTTGACTCGGCGGCAGTTGGTATGGTAATACGAGCAGTCATACCTGGTCTAATCCGTCCAGCTGCATTGTCAAAAAGAGCTCTGACGACAATAGTACGTGTTGCTTCGTCTATTTTTGGCTCCATAGCGTAGATGCGAGCTTCGTTACGTCTGTCGTTGCCCTCTGTTGTAAAGTAGATTTTTTGACCAATCAGTGGGAGTGAGATATACTTTTCTGGAATAGCAAATTCAACTCTAAGTTGTGAGAAATCAACAAGTTGAGCTATTTTAGTTCCTGGTTGAATGTATGTTCCTTCGCTGACATATCTAAAACCAATAACTCCTGCAAATGGAGCTTTAACGGTAGAGCGATCAATACGAACATTTAATAGTGCAATATCGGCGTTAAGTACGTTGTAATCGGTTTGAACAGCATCGAATGTCTCTTGTGAAATTGCTTCGCGCTGTAACAGTATTCTTTGACGCTCTAAACGTTCGGCAAGTGTCTTTTCTTGGAATTGGTATCTTGTTAGTTGAGCTTGAAGGTCGTCGTCGTTAATTTTTATAAGTGATTGTCCTTTTGTAACCGCTTGACCCTCTTTGAATAGCACCTCTTGAACTTTGCCAGCAATCTCAGCACTAATATCAACCTGCTCCATAGGTCGAAGAGTGCCAATCGAGCGAATACCATCTAAAACCATTTCGCTGCGAACAGTTGCAACTGTTACGCCTAACGAGCGTGAGCTAGCTCCGCCTCCGCTGTTTGTTGCATTTGCAGCTGGTTGGATTGGAGCATTAATACTTCCACTGTCGTCTGAAGAGTTCCAAACTCTAGGTATTACAATGAAAGACAGTGCAATAGCTGCAATAACTATATAGAGAATAATTCTAAATTTTTTGCTTTTCATTCTTGTTTTGGGTTGGTATTTCTCGAAAATTTTGCTTTACTTTACAAAAGTAATAACTTTGTAGGGATTATGCCAATTAAATGATAAAAAAACAGCTAACTTTATCTCAATTATCCTCTGCGATTGGAGCCACAATTTCGCAGCGTTTTTCTGTGCCGTTGTGGGTTGTGGGCGAGATTAGTGAGTGTAAGGTTAACGCTTCAGGACACTGCTATTTAACGCTAGTGGAGCGTGGAGAGGGTAGTTCTACTCCCACCGCCGAACTTAGAGCTGCAATTTGGGCAAGGAATTACCAAGCTATTTCGGCTCAATTTCGACAAATTTCGGGAGGAGAGTTGGTGGCTGGTATGAAGATATTGTTTTGTTGTACAGTCAATTTTCACTCACTATATGGTATTTCGTTATTTATTACCGAGATTGACCCTACATATACGCTTGGTGAGAGTGAGCGTATGCGCCAACTGACAATTGAAAGACTTAAAAGCGAGGGTGTGATGGGGTTGCAACGTGAGCAGAATTCGATGCCGATGGTTATTCAACGATTGGCAGTGGTTAGCTCGGCAACGGCAGCTGGTTTCGAGGATTTTTGCAAACAGTTAGAGGGGTCACCATATCGGTTTGAGGTTGAATTGTTCGAGGCCACTATGCAGGGTGAGATGACCGAACGGAGCGTTATAGATGCTCTAGGACGGATTTACAACTGCGGTAAGGAGTTCGATACGGTGGCTATTATTCGTGGTGGTGGTTCAGCAAGTGATTTAAGGTGGTTCGATAGTTATGAGCTTTGTTACCATATTGCGCAGTTTCCGATGCCGATTCTTACAGGAATTGGGCACGAAAAGGATACTAGTGTTGCCGATATGGTCGCTTTTCACGCCTTTAAGACGCCTACGGCAGTCGCTTCGACACTTATCGAACGAATTTCGCTGGTTGATAATAAATTACAGAGTTTAGAGGGGCAAATTATTACATTGGCTCAACAAATGTTTTTGGTTGAGGAGCAGAGGGTTGCAAATGCTGCGCACAACCTGAGGGCAACAACGCTGCAAAGATTGCAAAGTTCGGCACTTCAGCTCGAAAAGCTCCGCAATGCCGTCCCTGCGATTGGAAATGCTGTTGTTGAGCGACAATTAAATCGAATTTCGACGCTAAGGAATGAGCTTACAGCCGAGGTTAACTACACGCTTCAGTCGAGTGAACAGAGGGTCAGAAACGCGGCTCAAAACCTTAGAAATCATACTACTGGAATACTTCAAGGAGAGGCACTTAGAGTTCAACGAATGGGTAGTTCGATTACAGGAGTGGCGCAGTCGGTTGTTGAGCGCAATCTGTATAGATTGGGTAACTTGAAAAATGCTGTTCCGCAGTATGCACAACGGATTACAGATGCTAGTGGGGCTAAGTTGGAGTATTTGACATTGACTTATCGCAGAGTGGCGGCTGGGTTGGTTGAGCGCGAGGAACAGAGGGTTAAGATGTTGGAGCAGAGGGTAGTATCTAATGATCCTCGTCGGATTTTGTCGCTTGGTTATTCAATTGCGATGGATGGAAGTGGTAGGGTGTTAAAGAGCGTTAAGGATTTAGCAGTTGGGGCAGCTCTTAGGGTCGAACTTAGCGATGGGATAGCACTAACTAATGTTCAAGAGATTGAAACTAAAAACACTAATTAATAGCTAAATCAATAAAAATAGTCAACATGTCATCGAAAACGAAGTTTTCGTCTAAAGTTTTTGGTTTTCCCTTTTTTCAAAAAGGGAAAGTAGAGACGGATTAGTGCAATGACGTAAAATCCAATCACAAAAGCGCAAATCCGAAGGATTTGTAAGACTGCGAAGCAGCTATAATAATTTTTAACTGTTAAAATAGAATTAATTATATAAAAATATGGAAGAGAAATTAACTTATAATCAGGCGATTGCTGAAGTTGAAGCAATTGTACGTCAGATGCAAGACTCGACAGTAGATGTCGATAAATTAGCTTCGATGGTTGCTCGTGCAACAGAGCTGATAGCTTACTGCAACGAAAAGCTGAAAAAAGCTCAAGTTGAAGTCGAGAAAGCAGTGAATAACAATTGATTATTAGTGTTTTAATTGCACTCATAAACTTTTTTTACAATATTAATCATTAAATAAAGACATTGTCAATTATCAATTGTCAGTTGTCAATTCAAAAAATGTCAGTACAATCAAGCACTAAAGTTGTAACAACTTACCGCCTGAGCGAAATGAAAGCCAGAGGCGAAAAAATATCAATGCTAACAGCTTATGACTATACAATGGCTGGTCTTGTGGATAAAGCAGGAATCGATGTAATTCTTGTTGGCGATTCGGCAGCAAACGTTATAGCTGGTCACCAAACAACTGTCCCTTTTACGCTCGACAATATGATTTACCACGGGCGCACAGTCACTCGTGCAGTTAATCGTGCGTTGGTCGTGGTCGATATGCCTTTTGGTACATACCAAGGTAACTCAAAAGAGGCTCTTAGCTCGGCAATTCGAATAATGAAGGAAACGGAAGCCGATGCGGTCAAACTTGAAGGTGGTGAGGAGATTTTAGAGTCTGTAAAACGTATTCTAACGGCTGGTATTCCAGTTATGGGTCACTTAGGACTTACTCCACAGTCTATCAATAAGTTTGGTACTTACGCCGTTAGGGCTAAAGAGGAGGCTGAAGCTGAAAAACTGGTTAGCGATGCACACCTGCTCGAAGAGGCTGGTTGTTTTGGTATAGTACTCGAAAAAATCCCTGCTAAATTAGGACAAAGGGTCGCTGAGGAACTAAAAATACCTGTGATTGGTATTGGAGCAGGTGGTGGTGTTGACGGTCAGGTGTTGGTACTGCACGATATGTTGGGCATCACTCAAGAGTTCTCACCTCGTTTCTTGCGTCGTTATCGTGCGCTTGGCGAGGAGATGTTGTCGGCAATTTCGGAGTATCACAACGACGTTAAAACTGGCGACTTCCCTAACGAATCGGAACAATATTGATTTATTAAGTAAAAATGGAGAATATTTCATTGCAGAGAATCACAAACAGCGAAGATACTCTTTGGACGTTTGTTGAGTCGGTTTTCGAGGAGGCTTTCCCTATTGATGAACGTCGCAAAAAAGAGCATCAACGCAAGTTGGTTGAACAGAAAGATATGTTTTCTCAATTTGTTGTTATGCGTGACAGTATTCCGATAGGAATTTTCTCTTACTGGGACTTTGGTAACTTTATTTTTGGCGAACACCTTGCTATATCGGCTGCGCAACGTAGCGGTGGATTGGGCTCTAAAATTCTTACTCTGGCGTTTGAAAGCAGTAAAAAACCGTGGGTACTGGAGGTCGAAAAACCTGAAAGTAGCGAAATGGCGGCTCGAAGAGTGGGGCTTTACGAACGATGAGATCGGACAGGCGTCGGGGAGGGAAGGAGTGTAGGGCGGTGGCGAGGTTGGCG
>CAMTOL010000157.1 GCA_947074135.1 uncultured Rikenellaceae bacterium | reverse complement strand
CGAGGCGTCAAAACTTGCACTATCCCACTCTATCACTGTGAGTCATGAACTATCAATTGAGTAGCTATGCTAAATATAGATGTCAATTAGAAAGTTTACAGCAGCGGAGTTGGGGATACGCAAATCAACATAGCGAACAAATGGAGTTGTGGCGCCAGTGGTATCAATTTCGAATATAAATTTACCACGAAGCGCTAATGAATTTTGTGAAAAAGGGAAGAAGGAGAGAGTAACACACTTCCGTCCTTGATAGTTAATAGTATCGGATGCTAGAAAAAATTTATAGAAATTGAAGGCTCCCTTGGCAAGTGGCGAAACAAATTGACGCTGAACCAAATAAATATGGTCATCAAAGATGTTAATATCTGGTATCGCATCATCAAGAAAAGAGAGTACGGTACTTTCCGAAAATTTATTATCAACACCCTGATTATTAGAATACAGAGCTGTGGTATTAATTCTTTGTGGTTGATTATTTCGTTCGACCAGCAATATCTTTTCACGCAGCGAGATTGGTAAAATCGGTTTACCTGACTGCGGATTAATCATTTTGTGTTCATTGAGAAACGCCATCTTTTTGTTCGAATCAAGGTCTTGATAATCGTTCAGCGAAATGACTATTTTCTCATATTTCTCGTACTCTATGTAGGATTTCTGCACAAAAGGGTTAAGTGAATCTCTCGACGCAATAAGTTGTTTAGCCAACTCAACCGCAGGATTATCTCTATTATATTTGCGTCTTTTACCACTAACTACCACCTCTTCAACCTGAACTGTTTGTGAACCAAACTCAACACTATCTTGTTGATTGGTTTTGCGTTTTCGGTTATTTTGAGCAACACACTCAAGTGATGAACCTACAACAAATAGACCCATCAACAAAGAAATAATTGCAAAATATCGATTAGCGCAACGCCACATAAATCCTTTAACTTTTAAGCACTACTCGATACTCTTCGGCTACAACTCTCCCTGCTTTAAGCAGATAGCCAACAGCACGTTTAAACACTTTTTTACTCATACCAGTATAGAGTTGAATATCGGCAGCATCGCTTTTATCGCCAACGTCAATCACACCCTCATTTTGCATTAAAAGTTCGAGCAGAGCATCTGACGAAGCTTTAACTTGGTCAAAACCTTGTTGTTGGAGGCTAATATCAACTCTATTGTCTTCGGTAATTTTTGTTACCCAGCCTTGCAATCTATCGCCTAGATTAACCTCACGAAAAATTTGCGAGTCATAGAGCATACCCCAGTTTTTATAGTTTACAACCACACGATACCCCATATCACGACGTTGAGCAACCACAATATCGACCCTATCGCCAACTTCAACGCTAAGTTCGTCGTTATTAAAGTATTTTCCCAGTTTGGTTGAGCCTACAATTCGATTTGTAACTCTGTCTAGGTATGCGTAAGTCATCACCGTTTCGCCCTCTCTGAGCGCACGAAATTGGTTGGCGTGAGGCACTAACAAATCTTTAGGCAATCCCCAATCCAAAAAAGCGCCAATACGCGTTGAAGCTACCACTTTCAATACTGCAAGTTCGCCAACCTCAAGTAGCGGTTTTTCAGTCGTTGCAACAAGTCTATCCTCCGAATCGAGATAGACAAAAACATCGATTAGCGAGTCAATTTCCCACCCTTCGGTCTGCTCTTGCGGTATATATCTATTTGGCAGTAGAACTTCATTGTTTTGCTCATCTTCAAGATAGAGTCCATTTGGGCTCTGGCGAGCGATTCTTAGATTGTTGGTCTTTCCTATATTCATTTTAATTTTGTTTTTAGTACTCTTCGTCCAAACAAAAGAGTAAGTTTGAGCGCAAAGTTATCGTTTTTTTTGTAATTTTGAGCACATTTTTGTTACACACTATAAGTTTAGAATATAATAACAGAGGTAAATATGGATAATAAAAAGAGTTTAAAAATAGCTGTTGTTCAAAGCGATATTGTTTGGGAACAGAGTGCAACTAACGTTGAAAAGGCAGTAGAAATTATCGCAAATTGTGATGCTGAACTGCTCGTTTTCCCCGAAATGTTTGCAACTGGTTTTTCGATGAGTCCAGAACGAATAGCACAACAACCAAATGGCGAAATTGTTGAAACAATGATTACTGCTGCTGTGAAGCACAAAAAGGCTTTGATTTTTTCGGTTGCAATTGCCGAAAAAGACACCTTTTATAACCGTCTATTTTTTATAACTGACAACGGAGAGGTAAGCACTTACAACAAGCGTCACCTGTTCCGTATGGCTGGCGAACATAACAATTACAGTGCTGGCGTCGAACGACTAATAATTGAGTATCGAGGATTTAGAATTGCTCCGCTGGTTTGTTATGATTTACGTTTTCCTGTATTCTCGCGCAACCACAATGACTACGATATTTTGGTCTATATCGCATCGTGGCCATCGACAAGGAGTTATGCTTGGAATAGTTTATTACGTGCTCGTGCCATTGAGAATCAATGTTACTTAGTAGGAGCTAATAGAGTTGGTAGTGACCCAAAAAACGAATATTCTGGCGACAGTGTGATTCTCGACTTTTTGGGTAAACCACTCGTCGAGGCTACCCAATTTAAGGCAGAGGTAGTCACTGCGGAGTTAGAACTAGAAGCTTTGAGTGAGTTTAGAGAGTCGTTCCCAGCCTACTTAGACGCTGATAGGTTCAATATTATTGATTAGAGCAATACATATAACTTGGAAGTTTGGGTAATATGCGCGCTAGTTCTTGCGGGAATAATTGTAGGGGTAATAAACACCTTTGCAGGGGCTGGTGCTACCATATCTCTAGCCCTCTACTCGCTACTAGGGCTTGACCTTAGCGTTGCCAACGCCACAAATCGCATCTCGGTTGTTTTTCAGTGCGCCACAATGTCAGGCGAGTTCTACCGACAGGGCAAACTTGACATTAAACTAGGACTTTTACTCTCAATCCCCACTTCAATTGGGGCAGTAATAGGAAGCGAACTAGTTGGTTATCTGAGCAATACACTGTTTTCTATTTTAATCGGAGTAGCACTATTAATTATGTTATTAGTACTTATTTTCGACCCAACTCGTGCGCTCAAAGGACGTGAAAAAATCACAAGACCAAACCTACTCCACTATATAATTCTATTATTTATAGGTTTTTATGGTGGTGCATTCCATCTAGGTGTAGGCTACCTATTTCTTTCGCTCTTTATTCTAGGACTTGGCTACGACATACTAACTGCCAACGCTCTAAAAGGCTTTGTAGTACTAATCTACACTCTTTTTGCCGTTGGGGTATTTGCTATCAATGGCGAAATTGTGTGGAGTTACGGTCTAATTCACAGCATTGGAAATATAATCGGAGCTTACTTTGCAACACGCTATTCACAGTATATTCCCATTCAGGTATTACGATATTCTTTAATGGTCTTCATATTATTGACAGTAACTTATATCTTTGTATTTAAAATTTAACACTATATTTAATGAAAACTTTTTTTATTTCAGTTCTGTTGTTGTGCGTAGTAGGCTGTAGTGCAACTGAATTTAAAAACTCAAACCAAAATGCTCAAACTGCTGATGTATTTATTGTTCGCCTACCATCTGAACTTGACTTTGCAGGAGAGCGAGTACCTCTTGAGTTTCCCGATGTTAGAGAGGCGCTAGAGCGCGAAATGAGCGTAACAATGTATATGCATTCACGTTCGCTTCAAACTTTTAGGGCAATGAGTCGCTATTTCCCAGTTATCGAACCGATACTCAAGAAGTATGGAGTGCCTGATGATTTCAAATACTTGGCAATGGCAGAGAGCGGACTAAATCCAAATGCTATTTCGAGCGCAAAAGCGGCAGGCTTATGGCAATTTATGGTTTCAGCTGCAAAAGATTTTAACATTGAAACTGGCGATAATATCGATATGCGCTATCACGTTGAACAAGCAACCGAAGCAGCTGCAAAATACCTACTTGCTGCCTACAAACGTTATGGAAGTTGGACAATGGCGGCAGCATCTTACAATTTGGGACTTGCAGGAGTTAGTCGCAGAGCCAGCGCTCAAGGGGTTAGCGAATACTACGACCTATACTTGCCAGAGGAAACAATGCGTTATGTTTACCGCATACTTTCGATGAAGATTATTGGCAGTAATTTAGAGCAATATGGTTTTGTGCTTCGAGGTAGTGATTTTCTTAAACCTTTTGAAAACTACACCGAAGTAAAGGTTAGCGATCAAAACATTAACTGGAATACATTTGCTGCAAATAATGGAACAAATTACAAAATATTACGACTTTTGAACCCTTGGATTCGTTCCTACGAGTATGCCAACAAGAGTGGCAAAACATATACCGTACATGTTCCAAATGCAGATTTCCGCATCAAAGGGTATTAATTTTAGTGAATAGTGACTAGCGAATAGCGGCTCTAGTCACCTGTCACAAATAACAAAAAAGATATGATAAAATCAATGACAGGTTTTGGTAGAGCTGAGTGCGCTACCCAAAACGGCAAAGTAACAGTAGAGGTGCGTTCATTGAACGGCAAAACGTTAGATTTTTCGCTTCGATGCCCATCGCTTTTTCGCTCCGCAGAGAGCCAAATTCGCCAAAAAGCGACTGCAATGCTAGTTCGTGGTAAAACGGATATGAGCATAAGTTATCAAAACGACAATAGTTCGACAAGTGCCACAATCAACAAAACAGTCTTTCGCAACTACTACAACCAACTCTCAAACATTGCTCGTGAAGTTGGGTTTGAACTTGATTCCGAACCGATGCTTTCGACTATTATGCGTATGCCCGAAGTTCTAAGTACCGAAAGCAACGAACTTAACGACGAAGATACAACAGCAATTCTAAGTGCAGTTGAGGAGGCTTGTTTGCATCTCAATTCGTTTAGAAAGCAGGAGGGTAAAGTGTTGATTAATGATATTTTAGGTCGCACATCAACTATTGCAGAGCTATTGAAATCGGTTGAACAGTTCGAGGGCGAGAGAATCGAAATAGTAAAGGCACGATTGGCTGATAATCTTGCAAAAGCGGCTGTTAATGTCGATGCAAACCGTTTCGAGGCAGAGATTATCTACTATCTCGAAAAATTCGATGTTACCGAAGAAAAAGTGCGCCTAGCGCAGCATATCGCCTATTTTGCCGAGGTTGCCAATTCTGATGCTGATTCGGGTCGAAAACTTGGCTTTATAGCTCAAGAGATGGGGCGTGAGATTAACACACTAGGCAGCAAGGCTAACCACTCCTCGATGCAACGTATAGTGGTCGAAATGAAGGACGAGCTAGAGAAAATCAAAGAGCAGCTTCTCAATATCTTATAAAATCTGAACAACAAATAGATAAAAACACCCGCACTTAGAGTTAAAAAGTACGGGTGTTTTATGTATGACTCCTTTATACAAGAGTTTAAGAATCTCTATTATACACCTCCTTGTAAATCAGAGGAATTATCTCGTCTTTTTCTTTGACAATATCCAAATCGCCATAAATCATCAATCGCATAGGCACATCTTCGCCCTGATGATATGATGGTTGAACATATCCTATATC
>CAMTOL010000156.1 GCA_947074135.1 uncultured Rikenellaceae bacterium | reverse complement strand
ATTTTAATAAGTACTATTGAAATGCGTGATGTACCAAATGAATGGCTCGCTCTATTGGGATGTTCGGAGAGTTTGCCAACCCCTGCATTAGACTATCTTAAAGGCTTTGTTCCCTTTTTGATTTGTTATGCACTTATATCAGGCGGTGGTTTTTTTGTTAGATTAAATGGCGCTCCAAATTACGCTATGCTTTGTTCTGTAGTGGCGGCAGTAATAAATATAGCACTAGATTATGTTCTAATTTTTGTGGCTAAATGGGGGATGTTTGGAGCTGCATTTGCAACTGGTATCGGTACTTCTGTCGGTGTAATAATGATGATTGTATATCTACTCCGAAGTGCTACCTCTGTGAGAATGATTGCTCTGAAGATATCTAAAAATAGTATAATACTTTTTGTTCGTAATGTATGGTATATGTGCAAATTGGGCTTTTCGTCATTTATGAGTGAGTTGGCTATTGGTCTTATGATGATTTGTGGTAACTATGTTTTTATGCACTATATGGGAGAAGATGGTGTTGCTGGATTTAGTATTGCGTGTTATTTCTTCCCTATTGTGTTTATGCTCTACACTTCTATTGCTCAATCTGCTCAACCTCTAATAAGTTTTAATTATGGTATGAAAAACAGCCATAGAGTTAAACAGAGTTTATTAATTGCATTAAAAACTTCTATACTTTGTGGTGCAATTTTGACCGCAGTTACTCTGTTTTATAGCTATCAGATAACCTCTATGTTTATCAGTAGTGATGTTGCTGCACACAAAATAGCCACTATAGGATTACCTCTATTTGCAGTTGGATTCATTCCCTTTGCGGTAAATATAGTTATTGTTGCCTATTTTCAGAGTATAGAGCGCATAAAGTATGCCTTTTGTATAACAATCATAAGGGGGTTTGTGTTGATGACAGTTTGCTTTATATTTCTACCCAAATTATTTGGCAATAGTGGTGTTTGGCTTTCAGTACCTATATCTGAAATAGTTACTATGGTGTTCGCTATGTTTGTTATATTGAAACAATCACGTAATAGCTAATCAATAAACCTGATTCTAATAACTTATGAATAAACAAAAAAGTCCGGAAGCGTTTAAGCTCTCGGACTTTTTGCTGTTTATAAGTTATTATAAACTTCTGAAAGGGTAGTGATTACTCTTTAGAACGTCTTACATAACCGTTGTAACGCCATTTTGCATTATCTTCGGCTGCTGCAAACAGTTCGTCTGCTTCTGCTGGATACTGCTTTTTAAGCGATGTATAACGTACCTCGTTACCCAAGAACTCTTGGAATTTGCTCCAATCAGGCTCTTTGCTATCCAAGATAAATGGATTTTTGCCTTCAGCCTCAAGAGCTGGATTGAAACGCCACAAGTGCCAGTAACCACACTCAACTGCTTTTTTCTCAGTCAATTGACTAACACCCATACCACCTTTGATACCGTGGTTGATACAAGGAGCGTAAGCAATAATCAACGATGGACCGTTGTGAGCTTCAGCCTCTTTCAATACTTGTAGGTATTGGTTGTGGTTTGCACCCATTGCAACTTGTGCAACATAAACATAACCATAAGAAGCAGCAATCATACCAAGGTCTTTCTTGCGGATACGTTTACCTGCTGATGCAAATTTAGCAATTGCGCCAACTGGAGTAGCTTTCGACGACTGACCACCAGTGTTTGAATAAACTTCAGTGTCCATTACAAGAACGTTCACATTTTCGCCCGATGCAAGTACGTGATCCAAGCCACCGAATCCGATGTCATAAGCCCAACCATCACCACCAAAGATCCATTGTGATTTAGTCACTAGGCTATCTTTAAGCTCAACCAATTGTTTGCAGTAGTCGCAGTTGCAGCTCTCGATTTGAGGAATGATTTTGCCAGCCAATTCACGAGTTGCAATACCGCTATGACGGTTAGCAATCCATTCGCCGAACAAACCTTTCAACTCTTCTGAACAACAAGTGCATTTTGCAATTGCCTCTTCCATAATGATTTGAATACGGTCACGAAGTTTTTCAACTGCGATGTGCATACCTAGACCAAACTCTGCGTTATCTTCGAACAATGAGTTAGCCCAAGCTGGACCTTGACCTTTAGAGTTTTTGCAATATGGAGTCGAAGGAGCAGAACCACCATAGATTGACGAGCAACCAGTAGCATTTGCAACCATCATACGGTCACCAAACAATTGTGTAATCGCTTTGATATATGGAGTTTCGCCACAACCAGCACAAGCTCCAGAGAACTCAAATAATGGTTGTTCGAACTGCAAGTTCTTAACAGTTTTAGTTTTGTCAACCACGTCTGCTTTGTAACCAACTTTGTGGTGTAGATATTCCCAAGCAGCCTCCTCTTTTTCCAAGTGGTTTTCAAGAGGCTCCATAAACAATGCTTGACCATTTTTGCCACCTGGACAAACTTGAGCACAGTTACCACAACCAGTACAGTCGAGGGGAGAAACTTGAATTTTGAATTTGTACTCTTTTGTAGCACCGTTACCTTGTACGAACTCTGTGCCAGCAGGAGCTGCCGCAGCCTCAGCTTCAGTTGCCAAGAATGGACGAATAGCAGCGTGAGGACAAACGTAAGCACATTGGTTACATTGGATACAGTTTTCTGATTTCCAAGCAGGGATTTTAGCAGCAATACCACGTTTTTCGAATGCAGCTGTGCCATTCTCCCAAGTTCCATCTTCACGGCCTACAAATGCAGAAACTGGAAGTGAATCACCTTCCAAAGAGTTGATTGGCTCAACAACTTTAGTGATAAACTCTGGTTTGCTACCGCAACAAGCTTTTTGGTCAGCACCAAGTGAAGCCCACTCAGCTTTAACAGTCACTTTTTCAACTGCCGCACCAGCATCAACCGCTGCGTAGTTCATATTTACGATTTGCTCACCTTTGTTGCCATAAGATTTAAGGATTGCCTTTTTCATCTGCTCAACTGCCAAATCGTAAGGAATTACATCGGCAACTTTGAAGAATGCAGACTGCATAATAGTATTTGTACGGTTGCCAAGACCAATTTCACCAGCAATTTTAGTTGCATTGATTTGGTAGAAGTTGATATTGTGTTCTGCCATATACTTCTTCATTGAATTTGGCAAGTGATTTTCAACCTCATCAGCACTCCAAATAGAGTTCAATAGGAATGTACCGCCATCTTTAAGACCTTTTAATAGGTCATATTTACCTAAATAAGAAGGAACGTGACAAGCTACGAAATCAGGAGTACCTACCAAATATGTTGAACGGATAGGAGAGTCACCAAAACGAAGGTGAGAAGATGTGTAGCCACCCGATTTTTTAGAGTCATACGAGAAGTATGCTTGACAATATTTATTAGTATTTTCACCAATAATCTTAATCGAGTTTTTGTTAGCACCAACTGTACCATCTGCACCAAGACCGATGAAACGAGCTTCGAAAGTACCTGCTGCACCACCCGAAAACTCTTCGCCTAGTGGAAGTGATTTGAATGTAACATCATCAACGATACCAACTGTGAAGTCGTTTTTAGGCTCTGGCATTGCTAGGTTAGCATAAACTGCCTCGATTTGAGCTGGAGTAGTATCTTTCGACGAAAGACCATAGATACCACCTACGATAAGTGGACGCTCTGCTCTGTCGTAGAACAAATCTTTTACGTCAAGGTACAATGGTTCACCATTAGCACCTGGCTCTTTTGTGCGGTCAAGAACGCAGATACGTTTAACCGATTTAGGAAGAGCATTGAAGAAGTATTTAGCCGAGAATGGACGGTAAAGGTGAACGGTCATCAAACCAACTTTTTCGCCTTTAGCCACTTTCATATCGATAACCTCTTTCGCAGTTTCTGTTACCGAACCCATTGCAATGATGATGTTTTCAGCATCTGCCGCACCATAGTAAGTAAATGGTTTGTAAGTACGACCAGTGATAGCACTAATTTTATCCATATACTCCTCTACAATCTCAGGAACTACATCATAGAATTTATTTGCAGCTTCGCGACTTTGGAAGTAGATGTCAGGGTTTTGAGCAGTACCACGAGTTTGTGGATTTTCAGAGTTCAAAGCTCTTTGGCGGAACTCAGCTAATGCTTTTTGATCAACCAATGCTTTTAGTTCATCGGTATCGAACTCCTCGATTTTTTGAATTTCGTGCGATGTGCGGAAACCGTCGAAGAAGTTAACGAACGGAATACGGCTTTTGATAGCTACCAAGTGCGACACTGCCGAGAGATCCATTACCTCTTGAACAGAACCTGATGCTAACATAGCAAAACCAGTTGCACGAGTACTCATAACGTCTTGATGGTCGCCAAAAATCGAAAGAGCTTGAGCTGCAAGAGCACGTGCTGACACGTGGAATACAGCTGGAAGCAACTCACCCGCAATTTTGTACATATTTGGAATCATCAATAATAGACCTTGAGATGCAGTGTATGTAGTTGTTAGTGCACCCGCTTGTAGAGAACCGTGAACTGCACCTGCCGCACCAGCCTCACTCTGCATTTCAACAACCTTTACAGTTTCGCCAAAGATGTTTTTCTTACCTTTAGCAGCCCACTCGTCAACATACTCTGCCATTGTAGAGCTTGGCGTGATAGGGTAGATGGCTGACACTTCGCTGAACATATAAGCAATATGAGCAGCAGCATAGTTACCATCACAAGTAATGAATTTTTTTGCCATTGTTTTATTTAAAAATTAATAAAAAATATATAGTTTTTTATGATTCTATTTTATACTTCGAAACAATTGTGTAGTTTTTGAACCCACCTATACGACGTGTCCCACCCATCAGTTTCTCTATGAAGTTTATTATTTTATATTAACCTCCAAACACCTTCTTCATATTAGTAGGAGGTGCGCCTTGGTAGCGTAATAGCAAGTTCCAGTCCATACTTCCAATGCGTTGTTTCATTACGCTTGGTTGACTATTTTTATAGATTGGGAAAAATGATAGATTACCATAGTCATAATAATCAACGCCCTCTGATGGAACAAAATCACTGTCATAGAGTGAACTGAAGGCATTAAATTTTCCTACCATTGCTTTAGGGTTGCGACTCCAACCATAATGAAAAATCTTTGCTCTCTCTAAAACAGCTACTCTTAGTGGGCGAGTACCATCTTTTTGTGCATAATTTATACCATCAAAGTTTGGTATAACTCTAAAACTTTGAGCATCTCTCCACGAGTGTAAATTCTCAACATTGCGCCTAACAATGCGAACTTCTCTGGGGTATGCAAAGTGTTTTGCTGCAATATATCTAGCATAGTCGCCGTAAATATGGACGTAATCAAGTGTCATACCCTCAATTTTGGTGTCATTAAGGTAGTGTTGACAAGCTGATTTTATAACAGGCAATGATTCTTCGTGCAGTACCTCATCTGATTGAATGTAAATGCACCAATCTCCAGTGCAGTAGCTTAATGCTAACTCTGTTTGTTGGGCTAGAATCACTCCAGAACCTTTGTAAGTATCTGTATCCCACATAGTCTCAATTCTGCTAATCTCATCCTCGTTATTTTCCTCTATCACTCTACTCGTCC
>CAMTOL010000155.1 GCA_947074135.1 uncultured Rikenellaceae bacterium | reverse complement strand
GTACTTACAAAATGTAAACAGAATTCATTAAACGGAAGAGTAGCTATAGCATAAAAAATCTCCTCATAGTAATTGTTAGTGCTGTGAAGTTTAATAGGGAATTTAAAATTCAAATTCAGTGCGTAGATCATTAATAAGAACTATTGGTAATTATGAAAAAACCTCAGCGTTGAGTTTTTTACAAGCCATCTCGAGCCAAGTATCTATTGCAAAGCCTGCATTGAAGTATAATATGAAGTTCATCATCTCTGTGATTCCAAGCGCCGGTGCAAATCTGCTTAGCCCTGCGACCCTCAAAACCAAGCTTCTCTGTCGTTGTCGCTTTTACATTGACCCTATCTATCTCAATCTCCATAATCTGTGATAACTCAATCCGCATTGAGTTAATATATGGTGCAAATTTTGGTGCTTGTGCAATAATTGTGCAATCGACATTGGAAATCGTGAAATTTGCTACTTTCAATAGTTCGCAAACTTCCTCAAGCAGTTTCCGACTATCTACACCCTTAAACTCTGCTGAAGTATCAGGAAAATGTTTTCCTATATCTCCAAGTGCGGCTGCCCCAAGAAGTGCGTCACAAAGAGCGTGAATTAGTACATCGCCATCGGAATGAGCTACCAAACCGTGCGTGTGCTCTATGTCAATGCCCCCAATACGCAACCTTAATCCCTCTTCGAGTTTGTGAACATCATATCCGTTTCCTATTCTAATATCCATTGTCTAAGGTATTATATCTTCTTTGATATCACGATTAATATCAATGCTGTCGCTCTTTACATAACCATCTTTTGTTCTTACTATTTTGATGAATTCACCAACAATTATGCTGTCCGATGTCGATTTGTGAGAGCCAGTGCTATCAATCGTAGATTTAGTTACGTTAGCGAGAGCTGAATCACCACTAGTAGTCCAATCCTTAATAATTATGCTGTTCTCTTTCTCGAATGCATTGATAATCTCATCTCGAAGGTTGATTCTAATATTGTCAATCTCGTAACTGTGGCTAGGAATACTCTTTTCGTTCTTATATTTTGACGATACAATCTTGAAGTCCCAGTCATCCAAATTACCGAATATATTAAGACCTACTCTAAATGGAATAATCGATTTGATAACCGAAATATGGTAATTGAAGTTCATATCGAGTGAGTGAACACCACTTACTGCAGTCTTATACCTGTCTATCTCAAGTACGAAAGGATAGAGCTCCATTTTGCTGTTTGATACCTTTAACTCTACCGATGCTTTGTCAACCACATTTCTGCTTTTGTTCTTAAACCTTAGCATCTTCGATATTTCTGTAAACGTTTCGCCATCTAGTAGTACTAGGTCGCTTCCACTCATACTTGCAACAGCCCAAAGCGATGGTATAACAAGGTTCATAGAGCTGTCTAATTTTGCCTTGGCTGCAACATTCACATCTACAGTACCTTCGAACGATGATAGCATTGGTAACAAAGTATCAATTTCAGGTATCTGGTCGATTAATTTTCCTAAATTTACATTGCTAAGCTCCAACTCTGCACTCAGATCAATATCATCTTTTGATTTAGTAGAGTAGAGTGCGTGAAGCTTCATCTTTCCTATATTAGTGTTTGAACTAAATTCACGAAGCTGTAGAACACTGTTTCGTGAACTTACCTCTGTCACAAGTTTATACAGCTCTAAATTTCCGTAAATAGCATTCTTGATTCTAAGCGAAGCATCAATGTTGATGTTGTGTGGAACTAAAATAAGCATTGATGCATTAGTCGAATCAATAGTATTTGCGATGTGTTGCTCAATAACCTCATCGCTGTGATCAGACTCTTTTAAATGTTCGAGATTAGCTGCAGCTACACTACCTGCATTTAAGGCAACGATAATCTCATTAAAATCAATTGTGTTACTGTTCAACAATAAATTGACAGAAAGAATGCCTCTACCAAGTAGTGACTCCTTAATGTTTGTTACTTTACCTCCAATATGAATGTCACTCTTTCCTACTGTTCCGCTTATATTGTTAATTTTAAGGGAGTCAAGATTAAAATCAATGTCTATGTCGCTCAATCTAGTTTGTAGAGGTAGATACGGAGTTGTTATTCTTGCTGAACTAGAATTAATGTTTAAATCGCAGCTCCATTTGCGAAGCATTGACCTAATGTCACGCCCAGGATTCAAATCAATGTCTCCATATCTTGTTGTAAATGACCTTTGAGTGTTGACTCTGCGATTATGGGCCATCAACGAATCACGTTCAATGTTTGGATATATTAATTGTAAGGAGTCTAAACGATGCTCTCTTCTCAGTGCTATTTGCTCTTCGCTACTCAATTTTATTGCAACAGCTTTTATACTTGACGAACCTAAAGAGAATCTGTTTAGACCCTCTCTGAATCCCATTCTACTAGCATTAGTGCTTATTATGAATTGTGGAACTGTTGGGTCTGTAGGTATTGGTTTTACTTCAAATTTTGCCCATAAATTTCGAGAATAAAATCTAAGTGTATCTGTTGTTGCATATTCCTCGAATACAAATCTTCTTGCCTCGATTTTGCCTCCTACTGGTATAACTTGAGTGTTAGTGGTGTCAATTATTCCATTTGTTGAGAGAATACCTGCCTCAAAAGTAATTCCACTACCTGAGGCGTTCGCTTTGAAAGCTTCACTGTTGAATGTAAGTGAGTCAAAAGATGTTGAAGCAAGTAATAAACTCTTTTTTGAACTTATGCCTGCTCTACCATTAATGTAGAGAAACATAGAATCGCTGTTAAATGTAACATCTTTAAAACTGATATTACTGCCAATGGTTGATAGTCCTAATCTTGATATTGAGAGGTTAGAAAGTGATGAGTTTATATCGATATCACCCTCAATGTTACCATTAAGGGAAATCTTTCCAAATCCCCATAATTTTGAACCAAGAATAGGTAACCATCGGTTTATTGCACCTAGTTTTACTGAAGTTTTTATCTTGCTTTTAAACCTGGTATCTTCGCTATTCATATAGCCATCAACCTTAGCGTTGACATTTAAGCTAAACCAATTACTCGCAATGTCCAAAGCTCTAATATCGACATAATTCTCTATATTGTCGTCCATATTAAAGTGTGCTGTGAGGTCAATGAGCACTCTGTTTATCTTCTCTTGCTGTTGAGTAAAGTTAATGTTTCCTCCATTTGACAGTATGTCAATAGTTACCTCAGGAAGTTTACCATTAGGTATGTTCATATAGTCTAAACTACCTTTTGTTGCGATGCTAACATCAAAACTAAGATTAGACTCAATACCATCGAAACGATAGGTGTTGTTTATTAAAGGTAAAATATCAAGACCCTGTGCTAATGCTAGATTATTACAGTTAATTTTTAGATTTGAACGAACAATAGAGTCCATTATTTCTGCTTCTCCATTAATGTCAATACCAATTTCGTTAATGTTGATTGCAAAATTGGTATTGTCGAGCAGAAGTTTTGTTAAATCAAAGTTAGTTGAGCCTTTGACCTCAATTGGAATGACAGGTTGATAGTTAATACTATCTATCTTGCAGCTATCAACTGATAAATCGACTGCCAAATAATAACTCTGAGCGTCAGTCTGCTTTATATCTATTAATGAGAGTTCAGAGCTGATAAAGATACTATCTCTAAGGTCATTGAATTTAATACCTCCACTACCATCAATTAATATTCGAGAAAATTTGAACCCATAACCGCTAGTTGTATCCTCCTCTGAAACGGTGTCGTCTATTTGATAAATTTCCCAAGAACCTTTGCCATTCGAATCAATTGTGGTGGAGATTTTCGGTGAATTTAGTGTAATGTCACCAAGTTCTATTAAATTTTTGTTTAATAGAGAGCTGATGTTTATAGATGCGCAAAGTGATGAGAACGAAAGCAGAGTGTCTGTTTTAGAATCTGTAAGCGCATAGGAAACTATGGAAGTAGAGTCTAGCTTAATGCTTACATTTGGGTAGTCACTAAACAGAGTTAGCTCTGCTTTCGATATATTTACATCGGCATTGAGATAGTCGTTGGCGTAACTATTAATAATTGATGTTAAAATTGCGGGTCGTGTGACAATAAAAAGAGTAATGAGTAGCAATGCAATAAGACTAGCTATTGATATTGCTACCCATTTAAGAATTCTTCGTACTAATTTCATTCGTTAAAAAAAAATCCTATGATTTTTTGTGTGTTTTACTAGACTTTAGGGACGTTCCACGATAATTCCAAACATAGCAGTTTCATTCCACAACCAAGCTTTAGTGGTTCCAACTTTAATAAGTTTCATACTGTATGTTTTCGGAGTGATTTCACTGATATTGCTATCAACAATAACATCTACTGAGCTATCTACAACAGATGGTAAGCTGCTGCATTTTACAGAGACAAATTTATTCTGGTTGTCTGTTTGTATTCTATATAGATAGTTTGTTGCAGAGCCGCTTTTGGCAACTTGATGTTCGTTAACGTTAAATACAAATATTGCTTTTGAAGAGTTATAGACTCCGTATTGTGTTGCTTTATCTGAAAACTCGCCTCTAGCTATCTCTTCAGCTGATAATGGTTTTTCGCAGCTTGTTACAAAGAGCAGAGATAGAACAACAAGCGCTATTGATAATATTTTTTTCATCGTAGTAATTAATCAAAGTTTAAATCTAATTTTTAGTAGCATTCACAGTTCTTTTGATGCTTTCAGTATCGCCATTTTCGTAGGTAATGACACATTCAATCAATTGAGTTCCGGTTGAGTTAAATGTAGATATACCATTGGCAGCAACAGTGCCATTAATAAGCCATTTAACTGATTTTGGCGCTTGCTGTATGTTTTTGACCGATATGTCGTATTTGACGCCTGAAATAACGTTTGTTGATATTCCTGAGATATAGGCGTAATTAGAAGTTAGGGCTTCTGTTTTGAATGATGATTCTACTGCTCCATCAGAGGCGTTATTTGTAGTAATCTCAACCAAATATTCTGTATTAGGTTCAAGTTTGCTTACCAAATACTCTTTGGTTGCAATGTTCTCGATTACCTGACTCCAACTAGCACTTGAACGTGGTTTGATTTTAAGATTCCAGTTAGTAGCACCGCCAGTAAGTCTGAAGGCAATATTTGCTTCACGTTGTCCGAAAGTTATAACTGGGTTTTCGTTAGCAGTGGCAATCAAAGTTACTACACCGTTGCTATTGGTAATATCTGTTAGTGAGGTTAGAAGTGGATTTCCGCTCCAATCGCTATATCCATAATCATCAACTGTAAATGTTGTTCTGTTATTATTTCCAGGGTACATTACTGCTTTAGGATTAAGGTTGTGATTATTCGAAACTCCTGATGATTCGACAAATCTAGCACAAGGGTGTGTTGGGTTTGTGTTAATGGTATTTGTGTTCCATCTATCTTTGGCTAGTTGCGCTCCATATTTGTCGTCATTTCCTGAATTATTGTTAGAGTAGTCAATGTGGTATATCAACAGTCCATTGCTATTAAGATCTGCATCCCATTTTTCACTACTGCGCCTCTCTATACACCAGAATTCTTTCTTTGAGCTATTTTTTCTT
>CAMTOL010000154.1 GCA_947074135.1 uncultured Rikenellaceae bacterium | reverse complement strand
ATAGCTCTCACTCTAACCTTTTTTTCGTTCAATTCATCCCTAAAACTCTACAACTCATCTAAATTTAATTGTAATATAACATTTAGTATAATATGTTTGAGATAGAGCTATAATTCAAACTTAAAATATTTTAAAAACAAGATGAGAAAAATCACTCTTATACTCACCCTAACACTTTTAGCAATAAACATTTACGCATCTAACACTCTAAAATCCCCAAAAGGAAGAATGAGTATGGAATTTGCGCTAAATAACTCTGGCACACCTACCTATTCACTCAATCTAGGCGAAAAGGTGGTTATTTTGCCAAGTATTATGGGGTTTGAGCTAGTAGAACCAAAAGATTTATCGACTGGATTCGAGGTGATTGACGTTAAAAACTCAACTTTTGACGAAAATTGGACTCCAGTATGGGGCGAATGGAGCACAATTCGTAATAACTACAACGAAATGGCGGTAACTCTTCGCCAGAAAAACACAGATATCACAATGGTTATTCGTTTTCGTCTTTTTGACGACGGACTTGGTTTCCGCTACGAGTTCCCACTCCAAAACAATCTCAGTCATTTCATTGTAAAAGACGAATTGACCCAGTTCGCTGTAAATGGCGACCATAACGCTTTTTGGGTAGCTGGAGATTACGATACTCAAGAGTATCACGTCCAAAAAACTAAACTAAGCGAAATTCGTGGAGCAATGGAGGGTGCAATTGCACCTAACTGTTCGCAAACTCCAATCAGTGCAACATCGGTACAAACTCCATTCCAAATGAAAAGCGATGATGGACTCTATATTAATATACACGAAGCAGCACTTGTAAACTACCCTGCACTTAGCCTTACTCTCGACGACAACAATATGGTATTCCACTCTGAGTTAACACCTGAACCTCGCGGCAACAAAGCATACCTTCAGACTCCATCTCAAACTCCTTGGCGTACTATTATCGTTGGCACCAATGGTGCGGATATTCTATCGTCGAACATCACCCTCAACTTAAACGAACCATCGAAAATCGAAGATACTTCGTGGATTAAACCAGTGAAATATGTTGGTGTTTGGTGGGAGATGATTACAGGCAAAAGCTCGTGGGCATATACCGATATGAACTCTGTAAATATAGGACAAACCGATTTTACGAAAGAGAAACCAAACGGCATTCACGGCGCTAACAACGAAAACGTTAAACGATATATCGACTTTGCAGCAAAACACGGTTTAGACCAAGTACTAGTCGAGGGTTGGAACGTTGGTTGGGAAGATTGGTTCGACAAAAACAAAGACTTCGTGTTCGATTTTGTAACTCCATACCCTGACTTCGACGTAAAGATGTTGAACGCTTATGCTAAAGAAAAAGGCGTTAAGTTGATGATGCACCACGAAACCTCAGGTTCGACTCGCAACTACGAACGTCACCTCGACACTGCATACCAATTTATGGTTGACAATGGCTATAATGCTGTTAAATCGGGCTATGTGAACAATATTATCCCTCGCGGCGAACACCACAGCAGTCAACTCATCGTTGACCACTACCTATACGCAGTTAAAAAGGCTGCCGACTACAAAGTTATGGTAAACGGACACGAAATGGTGCGTCCTACAGGTCTGAGCCGCACATACCCAAATTTAATTGCAAATGAATCGGCACGTGGCACGGAATATGAATCGTTTGGAGGTAACACACCAGATCACACTACACTATTGCCATTTGTTAGACTCATTGGAGGACCTATGGATTACACACCAGGTATCTTCGAAACCAAAATCAGCAAGCTCAATCCCGACAACACATCGTGGGTTCGCTCTACCCTTGCCCGTCAGTTGGCACTCTATGTTACTATGTACAGCCCACTTCAAATGGCTGCTGATACCCCTGAAAACTATGAAAGATTCTTGGACGCTTTCCAATTTATCAAAGATGTAGCTCTAGATTGGGATAACTCAATATACTTGGAAGCTGAGCCAGGCGACTACATCACAGTTGCACGCAAAGCAAAAGGTAGCGACAACTGGTTTATCGGTTCGAGCGTTGACGAGAATGGTCACACCTCGACTATCGACTTCTCGTTCTTAGACCCTGACAAAACTTACATTGCAACTATTTACTCTGATGCTAAAGATGCTCACTACGAACACAATCCACAAGCTTACGAGATTCGCAAAGTAGCACTTACCAATAAATCGAAATTGACTCAAAAATCGGCTCCAGGTGGTGGCTTTGCAATAAGCGTAACCCCAGCAACCGACAAAACGCAACTAAAGGGATTAAAAATAATTAAATAACAACAAACTCAATTAAAATAACTGACAGGTTTTGTGAAGGCTCATCAAAAAAACAAACGATGAGCCTCGCAAAACTTAACTAAAAACAAAAAGTAAAATGAAACACAAACTACTCTTCACTATGCTGTTGCTACTGACTACTATCAGTGGTGCAATGGCACAGGGATTCACTGCAAAGGGTGTCGTTCTGAGTTCGGATAACGAACCTGTTATCGGCGCTGTTGTATTCGAAAAGGGAACTGACAAAGCTACATCAACCGATGTGGACGGAAGTTTCACACTTGTTGTTAACTCTCCAAGTTCTATTATTGAAATCAGATACGCTGGTGCTAGAACAGTAGAAATCGAAGCTAGCAAAGCTTCGGAGGCTCCTATTGTGCTAGAAGACGATGCAATCTCTGTTGCAGCTGTTGCTGTGGTTGGTTACGGTACTCTACGCAAAAGTGACCTAACAGGTTCTGTAAACGTTGTTGCACCTGAACTAGACTCAAGAGGTATGGTTAACTCTGCTTCTGAGATGCTTATGGGTAAAGTTCCAGGTCTTCAAATCACCCTTGGAAGTGGTCGTCCTGGCGATGGTTCTCAAATCCGTATTCGTGGTGGTTCGTCACTCAACGCTTCAAATAACCCCCTTATCGTTATAGACGGTGTACCTATCGCCGATAACGCAGGCGCAGGTATGACTAATCCACTAGGCTCAATTAACCCTAACGATATCGCTTCGTTCACTGTACTTAAAGATGCTTCGGCAGCGGCTATCTACGGTTCTCGTGGTGCTAACGGTGTTATCATTATCACTACCAAGAAAGGCTCTTCAGGTGCTAACTTCCGCCTATCCTACAATAGCGACTACTCGGTAAGCGTTAACAGCAAGACTGTTTCAACACTATCTCCAGGAGAATATCGCGAATTTTTGAACGAATACTGGAGCAATAACGCTAACGTAATGGCAATAGCTAATCAATATCCAAACGAGGGCACAGATTGGCAAAGTATGATATATCGTCCAGCTTTTGGTACCAACCAATATCTCAGTGGTAGCGGTCGCATTGCAGGAAAACACACAGAACTAGGCTATCGTGCTTCATTTGGTTACACCAAACAAGATGGTACTATCAAAGGCTCTGACTATAATCGTTACACTCTCGATATTGGTCTAGCTCCTCGTTTCTTCGACAATCACCTTTCGGTTGACGTAAACTTCAAAGGTACACTGAGTGACCAAAATAATATCGATGGCGATATAGTACGTAATGCTGCCTTCTTCGACCCTACAAAACCTGTATATCAAACCTACGATAATGGTCTTTACAATGGCTACTACACTGTAGTTGACACAGGTACAGGATATCCTAACTCAAACGCTCCTGTAAACCCAATGGCTATGCTCAATGAGTATTATAGCAAAGATAACGCTATGCGTATGATTGGTAACGTGCAAGTTGACTACAAAATGCACTTCCTTCCAGCACTTCGTGCTAACCTTAACGTCGGTTACGATGCCTCAATTGGTAAAAACAAAAATGGTGTTACAAAAAACTCTGAACAAGCTTGGAGAGATGGCGACTTCCGTAGTGAAGGTCGCTACAACAAATGGACTGGATATCGCCGTAACTCACTACTTGACTTCTACCTAAACTACAACGAGGACTTCAATGGTCACCGTGTTGACGTTATGGCAGGTTACTCTTGGCAACACTTCTACACCGAAGACAACAACTCTTCGTTCCCTAACAACGCTATAAACGAAGACAATCCATTCTTTCAACGCACAACTAAAACTGAGAACTACCTAGTATCGTTCTTTGGTCGTGCAAACTACAGCTACAAAGGTCGCTATATGGTTACAGCAACACTTCGTAACGACGGCTCTTCACGCTTCTCTAAAACAAATCGTTGGGGTCTATTCCCTTCTGTTGCACTAGGTTGGAACTTAGCAGAAGAGAGCTGGTTGAAAAACTCTAAAGTTAACAATCTTAAAATTCGTGGTTCTTGGGGTATCACAGGTCAACAAGATATTGGAACTAACGACTACCCTTACCTAGCTCGTTACAACACTTCTACTAAATTCTCGCAATATCAATTCGGCAATCAGTGGTTGCACCTTCTCAAACCAATTGCATATGACGAAAACATTAAATGGGAAGAGACTACTAGCTGGAACATTGGTTTAGACTTCGCAGCTTTCCAAAATCGCTTGACATTCAGTCTTGACTTGTATAAGAAATACACTAAAGACCTTCTTAACAAAGCTTCAGTCCCTGCTGGTACTAACTTCTCTAACACTGTTTATACTAACGTAGGTGATATGAAGAATAAAGGTATCGAGGTATCTGTGGGTGGCGATATTATTCGCAATAACGACTGGACTTGGAATGTATCGGCTAACTTTACTTACCAAGACAACAAAATCACTCGTCTAACTTCAACCGACGACCCTAACTACCTAGGAGATCTATTTGGTAGCATCTCTATAGGCACTGGTACTAACGCTATGATTAACGCTGTTGGTTATACTCCTAGCTCATACTACCTATACGAGCAGGTATATGACAGCAATGGAAAACCACTACAAAATACATTTGTTGACCGCAATGGCGACGGTGTAATCTCTAACGAAGACCGCTACGTGGTAGGTAATGCTCAACCAAAAATGTACTTTGGTTGGTCAACTTCACTATCATATCGCAAATGGGACTTGTCAATCAATGCTCACGGTAGCTTTGGATACCAACTTTACAACGACTTCCGTATGGCTCACTCTTCAATCCAAACTATCTATTCTGGTCTAGGTTATATTGACAACATTACGCCAACGTATCGCGAAACTGGATTTAAAAACGTGAACACTTCTGAACAAAACCTTTCAGACTACTGGTTAGAAGATGCATCATTTATGCGTATCGACAACATTACTCTAGGTTACAACTTCTCAGATTTATTTGGCGCGAAGGGACTTAACGGACGTTTGTCGTTCACTGCTCAAAACCCATTCTTATTTACAAAATATAGCGGTATTGACCCTGAATCAAGCTACGGTATTGATGGCGTAATTTGGCCTCGTCCTCGCATCTTCTTGCTTGGTCTTTCACTTAACTTCTAATATAATTAAGAGTTAAAACCTTATAAAACGCGAAAAACAATTATTTTTAAAAGTTAGATAAAAAAAACAATGAAAACAAAATATATTTCAATTGCTTTGGATAATTGGGCTTTAGATCGGAAGAGCCACGTGTATGGAAACAATTGACGTAGTGTGGTGACGCTGGATCGTGTTGAGT
>CAMTOL010000153.1 GCA_947074135.1 uncultured Rikenellaceae bacterium | reverse complement strand
CAAACTCCTTCCATCCCTCTGCGGATGTATAATTTGACAACGAACCTGAAGGAACCAAGAGCTGTCATTGTTCGGAGTATTTTATCAATATTTTTCATTTTAGTTATCAGTGCTTCTTATACAATCAAGTGTTTCTTATACAGTCAAATCGTTCTCATCTTTAAATCGCTTCCCAATTCTGAGAACTTGTCCCAATATCAATAATATTACTATCTGCATCATCAACTCAATATAACTACTAGCACTTCGGGATGTTACGTTTTCAAAATTATTTACAAAATAGTGTAAGACAAATATTGAAATCATTACTACAGCAAAAAGAATAGAGAACCTAGTGAGTGTCAATATCAGTTTATCGTTAAAGATATCTTTGCGGAAAACTGAAATAGTAGTATAAACCAATAATTTAACAAACTCTATAATCCACCATATCATTATACCAGTCATAGGAATAGCTATAACACCATACGCCCAATGAAACCCTCCATTTTCTGCTACGCTCCTCGTAGCTTTTGCATCATTGAGTCCCTCCATAAATGACGGCACGCCATCAACCACTATCTCCAAAATAAACAACGCAAGAAAAATAACATAGAGAACGGTAATTAGTCTAAGTGTTTTATCGATATTCTTCATATTTTTGCTATTAATCAATAAATATTTATCGTTTTTCGATAAAGCAAAGGTAGTTACTTTTTTTTAACCACCAAACTTTTTTTAAGTTTTTTGCTAAAACAATCCACATTTTACTACCTTTGCCCCTACTTTAAGTGCTGTTAGTGCGCTAACAATACGACTAGATACTTGATGCAAGACTTTACTAAAGGACCTATTGGGAAACAGATAATCCTATTTTCGCTACCAATCATAGCGGGGAATCTGCTGATGCAGCTCTACCAAATGATTGATAGTGCGATAGTTGGGCAATACCTCGGCAAAGAGGCGCTCGCAGCAGTTGGTGCAAGTATGCCGGTAATTTTTGCAATTATTGCTATGGTCATAGGTATTGGCAGTGGTGCTAGTGTCGTTATTTCGCAATACTTTGGGCGTGGTAACCACGAGAAAGTTAGAGTCACAAGTGACACACTCCATATCGTACTGCTTGTTGCAGGAGCTATTATAGGAGTTGTTGGTTTCTTCTTCTCGGACGATATTCTGTCGTTTATAGGACTTCCCGAAGAGCTTGTGCCTATGGGTACAGAGTATTTGCAGGTCTATTTAGGAGGTATCTTTTTGCTGTTTGGCTTCAATACTCTAGCTGCAATGCTGCGAGGAGTAGGCGACTCTAAAACCCCACTCTATTTTCTGGTCCTCTCCTCAATACTCAATATTGTGCTCGACTATCTCTTTATCGTAGTTTTCGGTTGGGGAGTTGCCTCGGCTGCTTGGGCAACGGTTATTTCTGAAGGTTTTGCGTACTTCGTCGCTATATACTATATTAATAGAAGTAAAAAGATAGTATTTCATATCAATCTGTTTAAACTACAATTCAATCGTAAGATTTTTAATCAGTGTGTTAAGTTTGGTGTTCCAACTGGCATTCAACAGTCATTTGTAGCATTTGGAGCAGTTGCTTTGATGTCGATTGTCAATACACTCGGCACTGACTCAATTGCGGGGTTTACCGCCGGTATGCGTATCGATGCCCTGGCTGTTATTCCAGCGATGAATTTCTCGATGGCGTTAACATCGTTTGTGGGTCAGAATATTGGAGCAGGAAATATTGATAGGGTTAAGCGAGGATTGGGTATGACCCTATTGTATTCATCTATTACCTGTGTGGTATTGACTGCTGTAATTGTGATATTTGGAACCGATATATTGCATCTCTTTACCAGCGACCAAGCAGTAGTAGAGATAGGACAACGATATTTGGTTATCGTTTCGCTCTTCTATCTGTTGTTCTCGACAATGTATATAATAAATGGTATGTTGCGTGGGGCAGGAGCTGTGATGTTTCCGATGATTTCAACAATTATTGCTCTGTGGGGTGTTCGTGTGCCGGTAGCAGCCTTGCTCACAAATTATACTGATATGAGCGGAATTGACGGAGTTGCTTGGAGTATTGTAATTGGATGGGCTATTGGTATGATAATGGCTCTGTGGTATTATTACAGCGGTAAATGGAAGGGTCGTTCTAGTTTTGATGTAAAAAAATAGAACTGATTTTTGTGTTTTTACAAAAAAAACATACCTTTACATTGGTAAAACTTATAACTTTGAAAAATACTGCATCGTACAGCAATATTTTTTTATTAATTATAACATTTTAACTAATACATAAATTAAATGGCAAAAGACAAAAAAGTCCTCGATTTGCAAAAACGCAAAGAGAGAGTCTATCTTGGTGGCGGCACAAAAGCTATTGAGAAACAGAAAGAGATGGGCAAACTAACTGCTCGTGAGCGTGTAGAGGCCCTGCTTGATGAAGGCACCTTTAATGAGTATGATATCTTCGTGCAACATTCGGCTACTGAGTTCGGTATGGCTGATAAAGAGTTGGCTGGTGATGGTGTTATTATTGGTACTGGTATGATTTGTGGAAATCCAGTAGCTATTTATGCACAAGATTTTACTGTTTTTGGTGGTTCGTTGGGACTTAGCCACGCGCGTAAAATTACAAAAATTATGGACTACGCTCTCAATATGCGTATCCCTCTAATTGGTATTAATGACTCAGGCGGAGCCCGCATACAAGAAGGCGTTAATGCTCTTGCTGGTTATGGTGAAATCTTCTTCCGCAATACACTTGCAAGTGGTGTAATTCCACAGATATCGGTAATTTTGGGTCCTTGTGCTGGTGGAGCAGTTTACTCACCTGCCCTTACTGACTTTGTTTTCGTAGTTGATAAGATTTCGAAGATGTTTATTACTGGTCCCGAGGTTATTAGAACAGTACTTGGCGAGGAGATTACGATGGAGGAGTTAGGTGGTGCTCGTGTTCACTGCGAACGCACAGGTAATGCTCACTTCTTTGCTCAAAGCGAAGATGAATGTTTTATTCAGATTCGTAAATTGCTCTCGATGATTCCTCAAAACAACACTGCTCCTGCAGCCCAAGAGGAGGAGGAAGAGCCAAATACTAAAACCTTTAAGATTAGTTCGATTGTACCGGCTGACCCAACTCAACCTTACGATGTTCGCAATGTAATTCGTTCGCTTACTGACGATAGCGACTTTTTTGAAGTTCAAGAGATGTTTGCGGGTAATATCGTTGTAGGTTTTGGTCGTATTGGTGGTCACACAGTTGGTTTTGTAGCTAACCAACCACTTGTTATGGCAGGTGTATTGGATTGCGACTCTTCAGACAAAGCGGCACGTTTTATTCGTTATTGCGATTCATTCAATATTCCACTAGTTACTCTCGAAGACCTTCCAGGCTACCTTCCAGGTGTGCATCAAGAGCACGCTGGTGTGATTCGCCACGGAGCGAAATTGCTTTATGCTTATAGCGAGGCGACAGTACCTAAAATTACGGTTATTCTTCGCAAGGCTTATGGTGGAGGATATATTGCGATGTGTTCACGTCACCTTCGTGCGGACTTCGTGTTTGCTTGGCCGGGAGCTGAAATTGCGGTTATGGGACCAGAGGGAGCGGCTAATATTATTTTCCGTAAGGAGATTGCTGATGCTGAAGATCCTGTTGCAATGCGTCAAGAGAAGATTGCAGAGTATAAAGAGAAATTTGCAAATCCTTATGTTGCGGCTTCGAAAGGTTATGTTGATGCAGTTATCGACCCTAGCGAAACTCGCAAGAGTATTCTTCACGCACTTAATGTGTCGAGTGATAAGACTGTTTATCGTCCTACTAAGAAACACGGTATTCCTCCATTTTAGTAGTTTGCACTATCAAATTGTGATGGTTAGGAGTTTGTCTATTGTGGCAAACTTCTAACTGTTGTGATTTGCATTTTTAATATTTATTAATGAAAACATAATAGAATGGCAGCAAACATATTAAATATAGTAAAGAAAGACTCTGCAAAAAAGAGTAATCCTCTAAATAAAGAGGTGGCTAAGAGTATTGGGGAGGTGAAACTTGATAAATTTAACACAATAGACGGAGTTTACGATACTATTGTGCCCGAGAGCTACAAAGCTCGAAAACTTTGGACGCGCCCTGATCCTAAAATGATTCATTCGTTTATTCCTGGTACTATTACTGAGGTTTGTGTACGTAAAGGTGATAAGGTCAATAAAGGTGATAAGCTATTGATGTTCAACGCTATGAAGATGGCAAATACTTATGCCTCTCCAGTTACAGGAACAATTAGAAAGGTTCACGTTCGCCCAGGATATATTGTGCCAAATGGAGCTTTATTGTTAGAGTTTGAGGAGGTTGAGATAGAGCATTCTTCTTTTATCGAAGAGAGTTTTGAGTAGTAGGTTGCTTGGGAGGATTAAGATTGTCGCGCTGATATGTTGGGTATAAGCAGAGAGCTTTTTTGGCGAATTGTTCGTTTTGGAGTGGTTGGGACGTCGGGTTTTTTAGTCGATTTCTCGATTACGGCTCTGCTTTATGAGTTGTTGGGTATTTCGATTGTAATTGCAACAGGCATAGGTTTCTGTTTTGGAGCAACGAGTAATTATATACTTAACCGTAGGTGGACTTGGCGTAGCACAAATCCTAATATTAAGGGTGAGTATGTTAAGTTTCTCGGAGTGTCATTACTTGGTCTTGGCATTCATTACATAGTATTACTTGGTTGTATGCAGTTACCTTGGCTAGTCATTAATTTGTTTGGGTATGAAATAAGTAATGATTGGACATCGAAATTAATAGCCACAGCTGTTGTTATGGTGTGGAACTTTGTAGTAAATAACTTTTATACTTTTAAAACAAGATAGATGAAACAGAAGTTAGTATTTGCAACTAACAATGCCCATAAAGTTGAAGAGATTGTCGCTGCCCTAGGGGGTGGCGATTTTTCAATATCTACTCTCTCTGAGTGTGGCATTAATGAAGATATACCCGAAACTGAACCTACCCTTGAGGGTAATGCGGCTCTAAAAGCCCGTTTTGTGTTTGAGCGACTAAAATCTATGAGTGTTGAGGCGATGGTTTTTGCTGACGACACAGGATTGGAGATTGAGGCGTTGGGAGGTGCTCCAGGAGTGATGTCGGCTCGTTATTCGGGCAGTGGTACTCAGGGCAATATCGATAAGGTTTTGGCGGAGCTAGAGAGAAAAGAGTGCAGAATAGCGCAGTTTCGCACAGTTATCCACTTGATTGAACCTAATGGCGAGGAGCATTCGTTCGAGGGCAAGGTCGAGGGAGAGATATTGTTTGAGCGTAATGGAGATGAGGGCTTTGGATATGATCCGATATTTTGTCCTCAAGGCTTCGAACAGAGCTTTGCACAGATGCCGTTGGAGGTGAAGAACTCTATTTCGCATCGAGGTAGAGCAGTCAGAGCAATGGCGCAGTGGTTGCAAACTAAGCTCTAGAAGACTAATCTATAAATGGTTTGAGAGTAGAGATACAAAAGTATTTATGCTTTTTAGAGCGGTTAAACAGTAAAAGTTTTTGGTGTGAATGCGCAGCATTCAATCTAAGAAGGCTTTAGCCTTCG
>CAMTOL010000152.1 GCA_947074135.1 uncultured Rikenellaceae bacterium | reverse complement strand
AGAAATGTCAAAATATTTCAGTTGGAAACAATAGCGCCCTGTGGAATTATAGGTAAAGTTAATAACTTCCTCCTGATTTTGCATTATAGGTGTTGTATCGTAACTCGTTGTTGCGCAACCGCAAATTGTCTTTATGTTCACAATAACGAGTGGATTGTCGGTTTTATTGCTTATTGTAAAACTACTTGTAATGATTTCCCCTTCGCGAACCCTTCCTAAATGTATTGTGTCCATTACAAATCCCTCTTTTACAGGTAGCTCAACTCTTAGCGCAGTATGTTTGCTATCAACGCCTTGAGTGCTGTTTTGTTCTTCGCTATTGCTGCTGTTTGAGCTGAAGCCACAGCTAGTAGAAACAATTGCAAATAGCAGAGCAATAATTGTACCTAAGTATCGCATAATTAACTATTAATTAATAAGTCCACGTCCAGTTTTCTTAACTTTTCCTTCTTTGGTAAGTGCCTCAATAGCTTTGTTTAATACTCCGTTTATGAAATTTGAGCTTTGGGGAGTTGAGTAGTATTTTGAAATTTCTATATACTCGTCAAGCGATACTTTTACGGGGATAGTAGGACAACTAACCACTTCACTAAGTGCGAGAACCATAATCATTCTATCCATAAATGCTGTGCGCTCCAAATCCCAGTTCTCTACATACGATTCGATAAGTTCTAGGTACTCTTGGTTGTGACCAATAGCGTGAAGCAGAATCTGGTTTCCAAACTCTTTATCGTTATCGTTGTTAAACATTGGGAGGATTTGGTTTGCTTTGCAAGTTTCGATATGTCGAACGCACTGGTTAAGTGCGTATCCAAGGTCGTCTGCCCAATAAAGCGACATATCTTCGAGTGCGCTTTCTAAGATTTGATTATCTTCAAAGAGAGTTGAAAGTAGAGCAATTGTAAAATCTTTATCGTTACTAGCACCGTCCATATAGGATTGATAGTTTTGCGATGCAATTATTTGATTATAAATCTCTCTTATTACCTCGTCATTATCTTCCCAGCTTAGTCCAGCCTCTTTGAGTTTCTGTTGTAGAGCTTCGTTCGATGCGATTTCTCCAATAGTGCTGTTTTGAACAAATCTAAGGTTTGGGTTTAGGTCTTCTTTGGTAGGTCGCAGTTTGTTTGATGCAATTTTTTGGCGCTCTTTTGCGTACTCAACCACATCTGCCAGAAGTTGAAGTATGAATAGGTGTAAATTATAGCAAGATTCGATACTACGTTCAAACTCATTTATCGAAGTCTTTGCACCTCTTTTTTCATTTTTGTTGTTAGCATTAAGTTCTCTTAGTTCCTTTGTGCTCAATAATCTACGTTTTAACACTTTTTTTTGTCTTTTCTTCTTTTTGTTATGGAGTGCACAGATACTCTTTTTTTTGTATAGTTCAAACCATTTCTTTTTTTTACATGGTGTATAATCTTTTGATTCGTGGTGAGATAGATGTTAGAATTTCGTAACTTATTGTAGAGAGTAGTTCTGCAATCTGTTTTTCACTCATCGCTCCCTCTCCAAATATTATGGCTCTCTCACCCTCTTTAGTTCTATCTTTTATCTTTGTAATATCCACTATTGTTGTGTCCATACATACATTTCCGACAATATCGCATAGCACCCCACCAATTGCGACCTTGCCAACTCTGCAGGAGAGTCCTCTATCCATACCATCTGCGTATCCGATTGGTAGAATTGCGATTGTCATATCTTGTTCAGCTTTTGTGCGTCGATTATAACCAATTGTTTCGCCTTTTGCGATATTTTTAATCTGTGTAATTTTGGTCGATAGCGTCGATATGCCCTCGTAAAGTCCAATTCCTATTCGAACTATGTCTTTGTGAGCCTCTTTGAATCGTTCTGTTGCTGCGCTGTTAGCTATCGACAGTAGTGGTTGATATCCAATGCTTTGTGTGATTGTGCTGCTTAATTTGTTAAAGAGCGAGATTTGGGAGCGAGTAAACTCATCTTCAGCCGAGTCGTCGGCAGCGGCTAGGTGAGTAAAAATCGTTGCAACTTTAATGGCATTTGTGGAGTTGAGCATTTGGCATAACTCCTCGACTTGATTGTCCATAAATCCCAGTCTGTGCATACCGGTATCTAGTTTTATGTGTATAGGAGCGTTTTCTATACCTGTCTTTTTTACTTCGCTAATATAGTTGCGTAGTGCTGATATCGAGTAGATTTCTGGTTCGAGTCCTGATGCAATCATTGCTGAGAAACTGCCAGGGTCGGAGTTTAGCACCACAATAGAGGCTGTAATACCTCCTTTGCGGAGCGTTATTCCCTCGTCAGCATAGGCAACCGCTAAGTATTTTGCTCCAGCGTCGATAAGTGTTCGAGCTATTGTCACACTACCCATTCCATAGCTTGAGGCCTTGACCATAGCCATTATTTGGCACTGGTCGCCAGTAATTTCTTGATAGTATTTCAGTCTTTCAACCATTCTCGAGAGGTTGACTTCTAGTGTAGTGGTGTGGGTACGTTCTTCGAGTCGGTTACTTATGCGTTCGGTTCTAAAACTTCGAGCGCCTTTAATAAGTAGAGTAGAGGCTGCAAAGTGTGACGGTTCGAGCGAGTCTAGAAATGCTTCGGTAGTTGAGTAGAAACTCGAAGCAATGCCATTGAAGTAGTCGCTATGAAGTTTCAACTCGTTTCCAATGCCAACCAACGATTTTACACCATACTCGCCAACCAATCGAGCAACCTCTTGGTATAGTTCTCTTGGCTGCATAGCATTCTGTTCAATGTCGGTTAAGATTAGAGTGAGTGTTTTCGAACGGCTGTTTCGTCGAGCAAAATCGAGAGCTGCTCGAAGTGAAGCTAGGTCGTTTGAGTATGAGTCGTTTATGATGGTTGAATTATAGACACCCTGTTGAACTTCTAGTCTAAGAGAGAGTGGCAGAACATCGCACTCGGTCAGTGGTTTAAACTCCAGAACTTGAAAAATCTGCTCGACCAACCATTTATTGTGCTCTTCGATTGAGCTAAAATTCTCTTTGTCGCCACGAATAACTCTATCTGGGGAACATCTATAAAAGAGTTTCAGTTTTTCGTTCAGTTTATCGGAGTCGGAGTTAAAGTTTTCGGAGTGAGCGTCGGCAATGTTGGTAAGTACGCCAACAGTTGGTTGAATCATCTTTTCGAGTCGCTCCATCTCGCCGTTTTTCGAGATTCCAGCTTCGATTACAACCAATTTTTCGTCGCCCTCAATCATTAACAACGATAGCGCAACTCCAATTTGTGAATTATAGGAGCGTGGAGAGCGGAGCAACTTTCCGCATCTCTCTCTGTCCCAGAGTTGAGCAAACCACTCTTTGACTACAGTCTTACCGTTGCTACCCGTAATTGCCACAAGTTCTCCTCTATATTGATTTCTATGGTATGCAGCCCAGTTTTGCAAAGCATCGAGTGTGTCGTGCACTATAATAAAACTACCCAGTTTAGACCAATTTTCGGGCAGGTCGCTAACTAAAAAAGCGACTACACCTTTTTTAGCCGCAGTGTCGATATAGTCGTGACCGTCACGTTTCGAGCCCTTTAGAGCAACAAAAAGCGAGTTTTGCGGGTTGTTTATTGAGCGAGAGTCGGTTGAAACGCTGTTAATTGTTCTATCTTCGCCTATGAGTCGCCCTTTTGTAACTTCGGCAATTTTACTTAGTGTGTAGTTCATTCTCTTTGTCGATATATTGAGCAACATCTTCGAGTTGTGCATAGAAATCTTCGCCAAAACGGCGTATAATTGCCTCTTTTACATTCTCAAAGACCCGTTTTCCGCATTGAGCACCTTTAATTTCGGCACTTCGACAAACGCTCCAACGGTGGTATTGTAGTCCAGTCATTCCGTTTTTTAGTTGAGTGAGTCGAATAGGGTAGAGGTGACACGATATTGGTTTGTTGACAGCGCATTCGCCTTTGCGGTACGCCTTCTCGATAGCGCACCAAGTCGAACCATTCTCTTTGATGCAATAGGCACACTCTGCACCGTTAATTAGTGGAGTGGTCAAATCGCCATCATAATCAACCACAGCAAAACCCTCCTCCTCGATTGCCTTTAATCCTTCTGGTGTGAGATATTGTCGGTAGCTTTCGAAGTGTTGTTCGTACTCCTCTGCTTCAGAGAGTTCGAGTGGAGCACCAGCGTTGCCCTCGACACAGCACTCGCCACGACAGGCTGCTACATCGCAGCAGAAACGTCCCGTAACAACTTCGGTTGCAATAATTTTATCATCAATTTCTATCATAATCTTTTTTGTTCTTTTTTCAAAAAGGGAAAGTAGAGCTTTACTATGAGTCACTAGTCACTTATAAAAACATAATCACCGATGCGAAGCCCTATATAGGTCGAGGCGTAAGCAATGGCATTGTCAATGGCCGTGCACTGCTCCTCGCTAAGTTCGTTTTTGGAGTGAACCTCTGGCGCAACTTCAAACGAACGGTCGAAACAACGACCAATGGTGTGATGCACCCCTCGTATTCTGTGATCTTTGCACTCGTAGTACTCTTCCCAGGTGCGGTGAGCAAACTTTGGCGCTATACATTTTGCGAGGCGTGTGATTTTAACCGCAATACCCTCTACAATATCTTCACCACTAGTTGCATAATCGGGCGAGAAGTACTGCTCGTTGTTTCTGAGCAGCACAGTGTCGGGCATAACGTATAGCTCTTTGTCTTCTACAACAATAATTTTCATACTCTCTATTTTTCTTATTGTACTTTGGTCATTGAGAATTGAATTTTTTTGCTGTTTTGGCGAGTTGCAGTTAGCATTATTGAACTACGGTCATTCATCGAAATCTCCCAAAGCTCACACATATCTCCTTCTAATCCGCTGATATAATCATTTACCCAAGTTGTAACCATAAGTTCGCCATATAGATAATATTTGCCGTTGTTATCACTTTTAACTTCCCATTCATTGTTGGTTGGGTTTTTTGTGTAATATTTATATGTGCCATCTGTGAAGTACTCCCAACGATGTGGAGTAGGGTCTTCGCCTTCAGTAATACATAGTCCTTCCCAAAGTCCGATAATCTCGTTTTTGAAACTGAATTTTGGTCTTCGTGCTACAAATGTGCGACCAAAGTTCAAATCGACTCCACTTTCGATATGTTCCAGCTCTTTGTAAACCAAGAATTGGTTGATTGTGCCGTCGGTTTCGTACGCCCAATAGGCTGTTGCCGAAACTTTTAGAGTAAGGTCGGAGCGTGAGAATGAAATAATATCGCCTTCGATAGAGTATTTTGTTTCTCCTATCGACTCTCTCCATACAGCATTGTCAATAGGGGTTGTTTGTACTCTAACTGCATAGTCCTCAGTGAAGTTTGGGTTGAAATTCATCATAAAGCAGTCGTTAGTTGGATATGCTTTCCCGTCTTCGCCATAGACTATCCAAGTTCCCAATATATCGCCTTGCGATAGTGTATCCCTGCTATTTTTCCGCCCTATCAGCAGTATTGCGGAAATAATGATAATAAAAAACTTTTTTGTCCCCTGCGCCCCAGAATGCTGCTCCGCCTTCGGGCTTAGTGCTGGCTGCTCCCGGGATGGCGGTTGACGCACTGCTGGCTTCCCCCTCCTT
>CAMTOL010000151.1 GCA_947074135.1 uncultured Rikenellaceae bacterium | reverse complement strand
ACAAAAAAAGAGTTGTAAAAATTTTTACAACTCTTTGATTATTCACATTTTAAGCTTAATTAATTATTTTAGTAGTGCAGCTTTAAACGTATCGACTAAATCCAAACGCTCCCAAGGGAAGAACACTAAACCGTTCTCTTCGTATGAATCCCTGCCAAAGTGACCATAAGATGCCGTTGGGAAGTAAATCGGATTTTTAAGCCCAAATCGCTCAACAATCTTTGCTGGACGCATATCTACCAATTCACATATCTTAATAGCCAAATCTCCGTCCGAAATTCCAACTTTAGAGGTGCCTCTAGTGTCAACAAAGAAGCTAACCGGACGAGCCACCCCAATAGCATAAGCAACCTGAACAATAGCCTCGTCGCAAAGACCAGCAGCGACCATATTCTTAGCAATATGGCGTGTAGCATAAGCTGCACTGCGGTCAACCTTGCTCGAATCCTTACCCGAGAAACAACCGCCACCGTGACCCGAACGACCACCATAAGTGTCAACTATAATCTTACGACCTGTCAACCCAGTGTCGCCCATCGGACCACCAATACAGAACTTACCTGTTGGATTGACGTGCAATATATAGTCATCTTGAATCAGATCCGCCAACTGGTCAGAGCGTTTTGCTAACCCTGCCTTAACCTGCGGAATTAAAATATTTTTAACATCTTCTTTAATCTGTTCAACGCTAACATCTTCAGCGTGTTGAGTAGAAACGACAATTGTATGTACACGCTTTGCCGCTCCATTATCATCATACTCAATTGTAACTTGGCTCTTAGCATCGGGACGCAAGTAGGTCATCACCTCTCCTGCACGACGAATCTTAGCCAATTTTTGAAGTATCAAGTGCGAAAGCGTCAAAGCCGCTGGCATATATGATGCAGTTTCACGACAAGCATAACCAAACATCATACCCTGGTCACCAGCTCCTTGCTCCTCCTTGTCTTCACGCTCAACGCCTTGATTGATATCTGGCGACTGCTCGTGAATTGCGCTAAGCACACCGCAAGAACTAGCCTCAAAACCTAGTTTAGCATCGTTATAGCCAATACGCTCAATCACACCTCGAACGGTTGACTGGATATCGACATAAGCCTCGCTTTTAACTTCGCCTGCAACAACTACAAGTCCAGTAGTGCAAATAGTTTCACAAGCAACCTTTGAGTTAGGGTCTTGTGCAAGAAATTGATCGAGAATGGCATCTGAAATTTGGTCTGCCACTTTGTCGGGGTGTCCTTCGCTTACCGACTCTGATGTAAATAAATAACCCATTTTTTTATAATTCATAATGCATAATTCATAATTCATAATGCATAATTCGTAATTTATAATTCATAATTTTGTTAATAACGCTTAGTTAATTGTCGTAATAACTAAAATTATGAATTATGAATTATGCATTGAAAGAAAACGTTCGACCTCTAGTGCTGCCACACAACCCGAACCTGCTGCCGTAATAGCTTGACGATAGTGAGGATCCTGAACATCACCTGCTGCCCATACTCCCTCAACACTAGTACGTCCAGTTCCTGGCACTGTTTTGATATAACCTTGTTCGTCTAACTCTAACTGACCTGCGAAAACCGCTGTTACTGGAGTATGTCCAATCGCCAAGAAAAAGCCGTCAATGGCAATCTCTTTGAGCGTACCGTCGTTATGTTTAAGCAACGCACCTGTCACCCCACTCTCATCGCCAAGAACTTCAACAGTGTTATGTTCAAAAAGAACCTCAATCTTCTCGTTCTTAAACACTCGCTCCTGCATAGCTTTACTTGCTCTGAGATAGTCTTTACGAACAATCAAATAAACTTTGTTTGCCAATCCTGCCAAGTATGTCGCCTCTTCGCAAGCAGTATCGCCGCCACCCACAACTGCCACACTCTTTTTGCGATAGAAAAAGCCATCGCAAGTAGCACACGCCGAAACCCCACTGCCTCTGAACCTCTCCTCGCTCTCAAGACCCAAGTATCGAGCTGTTGCTCCAGTTGCGATAATCAACGTTTCTGCTAACAAATTAGCTTCTCCATCATTAATTTCAACCGTAAACGGACGTTTCGATAGGTCAACCTTAGTAACATAACCACTGCGAACTTCCGTTCCAAATCTTTCGGCCTGAGTTCTAAGGTCTGCCATCATTTCGTTGCCAGTTGTACCATTAGGGTAGCCTGGGAAATTCTCGATTTCAGTAGTAGTTGTAAGTTGCCCACCAGGTGTAAAACCCTCGTAAACAACAGGCGATAGGTTGGCTCTCGAAGCGTAAATTGCGGCAGTATATCCAGCTGGTCCGCTACCGATGATTAAAGTTTTGATAGTTGGCATTCTCGAATTATTTTGTTTAGCTGTAATTTAGTTAAAATTAAACCACAAAGATATAATAAAATGGCAAAAGAGCCTAAAAAATTGTTTTTGGAGTACAAAAATTGTATTTTTGTCGTAAATTTAAGTACTAAGTAAATGTTTTACAAATGAACAATAGATTTATACTAACGTTATTTAGCTCTGCATTATTATTGATTTCGAGCTGTACCCAACGCTCCTACATTATGAGCTCGGTTTGGGATGATAAAATGGCAGCACGTATTGATGAGCAAGCGGATATCTCAACTATAGCCGCAGAGGAGAAGAACGAAGAGGTAGAGGTTACAAATGCGACAACCGACATAGTAATCGACGAAACATCGCTTGAGGCGCAACATGTTAAATACCCCTATTTCGACCCATTTACTCGATTTGGAGTTGATGTAATTGATATTGAGCTGGACTCTATCGCCAATGCTTTTACATTCCCTATTGACGGAAAGTTTAGTTCTCATTACGGTATTAGAGGACGCTCTATGCATACAGGGTGTGATATTGTAGCACCTGCAAAGAGCCCTATATATGCTATATTTGGAGGAGTCGTTCGAATGTCGAAACCCTATGCTGGTTATGGAAATGTAGTTGTTGTGGCGCACAATAATGGACTCGAAAGCGTTTATGCTCATAATAACGAAAATTTAGTTAATATAGGCGATGTTGTTACTAGTGGACAAAAGATAGCACTATGTGGACGAACTGGAAACGCCACAACAGACCACCTTCATCTCGAAATAAGAGTAAAAGGCGAAGCTATTGACCCTGCACTACTCATTAATTTTGATAAAAAATCTCTTCAGAGTGGGTTGTTAAGCGTTACTAAAGGTCGTGATGGAACTATTATGGCGAAGTTGGACTCGCAAGGTAATAATAGTTCAACGCTTTTGTCGGACCAAGGCGAAGATGACGAGGAGCTTGGCGAGATTATTACAAACGAACTTACGGCAGAGCAGTTGGCTGTTATAGCTGCTTCTGCATCGTCGAGTCGAGGAGTTAGAGTTGGCGATGAGGTTTACTCTGCGCCCGAACAACCAAAAGCGAAAGAGCAGTGGCATACAATTGTTAGTGGCGATACACTGTCAGGTATTGCACAAAAGTATAAAACGACTGTTAATGCTCTTTGTCAGCTCAATAATATCACTCGCAACAGCGTTATTAGGTCGGGTAAAAAACTAAGGGTAAAGTAAATTAAAATTTTAAAAATAAAGGAATTATGCAACGCAAACAGACACTATTTATGTTAATTACCGCTATTTTGTGCGGACTTCTATTCTTTTTTCCACTAGCCACAATCGAGCTTGCAACTCCAGTCGAAGCGACAGTTGTAGGCGAGGCAGATGGCGCGTTATATACAATTTGGGGTATTAGCTACTTCAAAGGTGGCGGCGAAGCGTTCTATTACCACGGTATCTTGGTTGTTCTTGCGACTCTGCTTCCAATCATTACAATATTTTTGCACAAAAAGAGAACTTTGCAGTTGAGCCTATGTTTTGTTGAGGGTATCTTTGTATTGGGTCTTATTGGTTTTGAGGTCATTGGCATTTATCGTCTAAATACGATGTTTGCAGGAACTCCTTATGTTGTTGACCATTCGTTTGTGATGGTGGTTCCGATACTTGCAATTGCTACTGTATTCTTCTCTTATAAGGGTATTATGCACGATATCTTACTACTTCGTTCTGCCGATAGAATACGATAATATATTAGAATTATGACACTTAGAGAACAATTTTTGGCGCACATTGGGCAGACTTCGCCTTCACCGTTGCTTATCGAGGTCGAAAGAGCCGAAGGGGTGTTTTTATACTCTGCCGATGGCAAACGCTACTTCGATTTGATTTCGGGTGTTTCGGTGTGTAATGTTGGGCATAGCAACGAGGAGGTTAAAAGCGCAATTAAGACTCAGGTTGACAGTTATATGCATACAATGGTTTATGGCGAAACAGTGCAGCGCATTCAAGTTGAGTATGCTATGAAGATTGCATCGTTTTTGCCCGATGGGTTGGATAGCGTCTATTTTGTCAACAGTGGAGCCGAGGCGATTGAGGGTGCTGTCAAACTGGCTAAACGAGCTACTGGTAGAGGTGAGATTGTTTCGATGATTGGTGCGTATCACGGTTCGACTCAAGGCGCACTCTCGATTCAAGGTGGCGAAACCTATAAAACTGCTTTTCGTCCGCTCATTCCCGAGTGTCGGCAGATTCGGTTTAACTGCTTCGAGGATTTGGAACTTATTACTGAGGCTACGGCTGGAGTTGTGACCGAGGTTGTGCAGGGTGAGGCTGGAGTTCGACCACCAGTAGATGACTATTTGACTGCCTTAGAGAGTCGTTGTCGAGAGGTTGGCGCACTGCTCATTGTTGATGAGATTCAGACTGGAGTTGGTCGTTGTGGCGAGATGTTTGCATCGGTTAAGTATGGAGTTAGACCCGATATTGTTTGTTTGGCAAAGGCTATTGGGGGCGGACTTCCGTTAGGTGCTTTTGTTGGGAGTAAATCGCTAATGGATAGTTTTCAGAGCAGTCCAGTGTTGGGTCATATTACAACTTTTGGAGGCAATCCTGTTTGTTGTGCAGCTGGAATGGCTGCAATGAGTTTGATTGAGCGAGAGGGTCTGCATATTTTGAGCGAAGAGAAGGGAAAAATGTTTGAAGAACTGCTCAAAAATCACGAGAAAGTTGTTGAAATTCGCCGCTCGGGATTGATACTAGCTGTTGAGTTGGGTAGTTCGGAGGCTCTGTTTGCGGTAATGGAGGGTTTTCAGAAGGTTGGAATAATGAGTGATTGGTTTCTGTTCTGCGACACCGCTTTTCGGATTTCGCCGCCACTGACTATCATTGAGTCGGAGATAGCAGAGGTGAGTAATCTTATTGTAAATGTGCTTGATAACATCTGTTGATCGAATTTGGTTAGTCAGTAGTTGGTTCGTACTCATAGACCTGCTTTCTTTGTATAATTAAATGCTGCAATAATGTAACTAAGTACTATTCTGGCTTAAAGTAGGTATAGCTAGTAGTGTTATCTCTTATCGTCACAAATTCATTAACCAATTATGAAAGTGTTTTTCTGTTCTTGTATCTATTAATAATCTATTTTAAGTGATATTATTTCAGCTTAAATAAATAGACTGTAACCTAAAAATATATTTGGAATTTCTAATTTTTATAATTAGATTTGTATTGTTAATGATTTTATATTTTAATTTCTAACTAATAACATTTTAATTT
>CAMTOL010000150.1 GCA_947074135.1 uncultured Rikenellaceae bacterium | reverse complement strand
CTATGAAATCAACTAAGCACTTCACATTCATCTCTTTTGTGTCTATTACTTTATTGTTTGTGTCATGCCAAAATGATAATCCTATAAAGCCAATTGATGATCCCATGCGAGTGTTTGGACTCTAGGTGCCAGTTGTAAAGTTGGCAGGTGGTATTTTGATATGTAAGATGGGGTGGGAGATGATGTCGAGCAAGAATACTGTCAATGATAATAGTACAACGCTCGACCCTGACCAAAAAGATGCCTTAAATAGTAGGCTATTCTTTCCGCTTACATTTCCAATGACAGTTGGAGCAGGTACTATCTCTGTTATCTTTACCCTAAGTGCTCAGAGTAACGAAAAGAGTATCTGGGAGTATGTTTTTCACACCTCATCAATCCTTGTTGCCGTTGTTACGCTCTGTGTGCTAATCTTTTTTATATACTCTAACACCGATTTGTTGATGAAGCGGTTGGGGCAGAAGAACTCAAATATAGTGAATCGCATTATGTCGTTTTTGATATTTTGTGTTGGTCTTCAAATCGCCTCAAGCGGTATTTTGGCTCTAATTAAGTAGCCTTTTTGTGATCGAGTGATTAATCAATGATCAAGTGATTACAAATCACCAAGAAATCACTTGATCATTGAGAACTGAGGTGCTAAATTGTGAACTTTATGCCGAAAAAGTAGGTGCGAGGGAAAACAGGTCCGTAGATGTAACTTGCGTCACGCTCCGCACCAACATCTAAATCGCTCTGAAACTGGTCTAAAATATTCTTAACCCCAGCATTTATTTGTAAGCGAATGTTGCCGCTAAACTTGAAATCATAGGCAAATTTTAATCCTATATCGAAGAAGTTTGGGGTTCTTACCTCCCTATCCTCATTAATGTATCCTTCGTTGTGTTGAACCAACATACTACCAGTGTATGTTCCGTTTGCCGATATTGAGAATTTCTCCCAAGGATTGTATGTAAGCGATAGGTAACCGTAAGTATTTGGAGAACGGAACATCTGTTTTTGAGGTGCAATATTTGGGTCTTCGCTCCACCTGAAAGGCTCTTTGTATCTCGATATCTGATATGTAAACCCTCCGTCTATACTTAATTTATTTGCGTAGTTTAGTCGTGCCTCGAAGTTAACCCCAGCAATAATAGCTCCATCAGCGTTTCGACGCTCTCTAATTATATTGCCCTGTTCATCGTGACCTATGATTGGGAGCACAAATACGTCAAATAGGTTAGTGTAGAACCCTTCGGCAGTTGCGTTAAAGGTTAGATTATACCAAGATTTAAAATAATCGGCAGATAATGTTATAGAGTGTGAATATTCGGGGCGTAGGTCGGGCGATATAGTGATAATGGAAACCTTACCTCCAACTGCCGCTACGTGTAAATCTTCGTCGTATGCTTGTGGCGCACGATACCCGCTCGAATAGCTGGTTCTAAATGTTAGAGAACGAATGGGAGCATATCTAATGCTAAGGCGAGGTGAGAATATTGGATTTTGAATAATGTTGTGTTTGTCTAAACGCCCTCCAATAATGAGTCCAAATTTATCGCTCTTCCACTCGTTCTGAACGAACACTCCGTACGAGTCGCTAAGTTGCGCTAAAATACGATTGTAGCTAATCATTTCGTCGTTGAGATAGTTGTTCGTATATTCGAAGCCTGCTGTAAGTTGGGCTGGTAGGAATAGGCACTTGTACATATCGTAGGTGTATTGAACGCCTCCGACAATGGTTGCGTCAAATGTTTTGCCGTAAGCATTGGGTTGTTCTTTAGAGCCAAAAAAGCTTTGACGGTCAATATTTTGTGCCGAAAGATAGGCGCTCAAACGACTTCGCATATTGGGCGACGAGTAGTCGTATTTCAACGAACCACCATTTATGCGGTGGCGTAGTTGTTCGGCCTGTTCAACCTCGTGAGGTTGGAGTTGGAGTGAATCACCTCCACGACGAAACTCGTTGAGATGGTGATACTCCAGAGTAAATCGTGACGATGGAGATACTCTGTAAAAACCTCTAAACCCTACTGTGTTGCTGTTTAGTTGTGGGATTTCCGAAAAACCGTCGCCATTGCGGTCATAAGCACTTCGGTCACGAATCATCGAAAAGATGTAGATACCTGCTTTGTTGTTTTTCGAAACCACCGAAGCGTTGAGCGACGTGTTAATATCACTGCCACCTCCCTCAAAAAAACTACTATTGTTCGAAAGATTAACGCTCGAAGTTTTCGGTTCACGAGTAATAATATTGACAGCTCCTGCAATTGCACTGCTGCCAAAAAGGGCTGAGCCTCCACCACGAACAACCTCTACTCGCTCAATCATACTCTCGGGTAGCTGCTCAAGCCCGTAAACTCCGGCTAGTGAACTGAAAATTGGGCGACTGTCCAATAGTATCTGTGAATATTGACCATCAAGACCGTTGATGCGAAGTTGAGGCACTCCACAGTTAGAACAATTGTACTCAACCCTAAGTCCCGGCTTGAAATTGAGAGCTTCGGCAGCACTATTCGATGCAGTATTTTCAAATAGTGTGCGAGATGCTACGTTGACAATTGATGCTGCCTCGCGACGAGTTGTTTCGTTTCGAGAACTACTAACGACAATCTGTTCGACCTCTACAAAATGGCACGAATCGAGTTCGTGGCTGTGGTTGTGTTCGTGGCTCTCTTTATGGTTGTGTTTGCCCTGTTTTTTAGCGTTTTTATTATTTCTTGTTTCTTCCGCTTTTTCGAGTTTTTCACTCTCTGGGAGTGTTGTGTTGTTGTTTGCTGAAGAAGTATGTATGCAAAAGCAAAATGCGCAAATAAACGCACTTGCATATATTCTTTTTAACATTTTAAGGTGTTGTTTGTTGTTAATGCAATAAAATTAAAGAGTCTATACTAGAAAACTCTTTGTGTTTGTAAAACAATGATTAACAACCAACTGGAGGAGCTCGTAGCGAACTATAAATATTGACTTAGCTATGAGTTTGACTAATATTTGAGCCAAATCTTTTAATGATAATGTATCCAATAGCACAAATAGCTGTTGGGGTATAGAGCGTAACCAAGAAGAGGCTAAATTGCGCAATAGAGTTGCATTCAGCGTTAGAGTGCGTGTGTCCGTTTTGATAGGGGTGCGAGTGAGTTACTTGTCCCCAATCTAACGAGTGTGTATGCACAAACATAGTTGTCGAGCAGTAGTAACTCACAAAAAGAGCTACTGCTATTATCGACAGAATATGTTTTAAGCGTTTTGACATACTGTTCTATTAATCGTAATTGAACATTTAATGGTTGCAAAGATAAACGTAATTATAATACAAAGCAATAACCATAAATAGTTATTTTGCTCTGAATAAATCTAAAAACGGTTGTATTTAACTCTTCTTTGCTCTCTGATAATGCGCAATGTCCTAACGAAAATAAGCGTGAAAACAGTCATAATTCCAACTGATGCTCCAACTCCATACCAGTATCCTAATCCTAAAAATTGGTTAGAGATTACGAAGTAGTCGCACACAACATAGGTCATAAACAGAGCAGGGAGAAGTGCTATCCAGTAGTTTTTGCGCCTCACGCCAAGGTATAGCGCTGCTGTCCAGAGCATAGCCACAGCAAGTGCTTGATTTATCCACCCAAAGTAGCGCCACAGAATATCGAACTCAACGGTAGTGATAAAATATCCCAGCGCAAATATCGGTACGCAAACCGCAATACGTCTCCACATTTTGGTCTGCTTGATTTTTAGCGAATCTGCAATAATTAGCCTTGCCGAACGAAACGCTGTATCGCCAGTCGAAATTGGTGCAGCAACTACCCCAATCAATACAAGTATAGAGCCTATCTTTCCCAATTCATTTTTGGTGATAATGTCAATGATACGTGCTGCATTGTTAGAGTTTTGAGCTAGTGCATCGCCCAATTCGGTAACGCCGCCGAAAAACGCCATTGCTACAGCAGCCCAAATCAAAGCAATAATACATTCTGAAATCATAGCTCCAAAGAAAACGCCACGAACCTGTTTCTGGTTTGTAATACAACGAGCCATCATTGGCGATTGAGTTGCGTGAAAACCTGAAATGGCTCCGCAGGCAATCGTGACAAACATTGTAGGCATAATAGGAAACGCTTCGGGGTCTGCTTTAAAGTTGTGGAAGCTAAGTTCTGGTATCGAGTAGTCGCCAGTTATTATTATGTATAGAACGGCGAGTGCCATAAAGATAAGTGCTGCTCCAAAAATGGGGTAGATGTTGCCTATTATTTTGTCAACAGGTAGTAGTGTCGCTACTAGATAATAGACAAGTATAATCCATATCCACGTCGAATAGTTCCAGCTGGTCATATTGCTAAGTATTCCAGCAGGACCTGCCATAAAAACAGCTCCAACGAGTATCATAAGTAGTAGAATCGTAATGCTAATAACGACTTTAGTGTGCCGACCAAGGTAGCGACAGATAAACTCGGTGTAGCTTCGTCCGCTCATCTTCATCGAGATAAAGCCCGAAGCGTAGTCGTGTACAGCGCCTATGAAGATACCGCCTAGAGTAATCCAAAGAAAGGCAACCGGACCATAGGTTGCGCCGAGTATTGCGCCGAAGATAGGTCCAAGTCCAGCAATATTTAGTAGCTGAATCAAGAATGTTTTCCACTTTGGCATCGGGATATAGTCAATCCCATCGTAGGAGGTACTAGCAGGAGTCTTAACATTCGTTTTGACGCCAAATATTTTGTCCAATAACTTGCCGTATGTGAAATACGAAATGACGAGTAGCGAGAGGCAAATAATAAAGGTTGTCATTATCTGTTGTTTGTAGGTTTAGGGGTTTCTTGTCTTTTGTGACAACACAATATTTTACAAAGTTATGATTTTTAAATTAATATGAGTATTAATGTGAGTTATGTTTTTCTAAATTAGTTAAAAAAACGAAATTAAGTATCTCTATTCTTGCTTAATAAGATAAAATACCTAACTTTGCACCAATTTGGTGGTTGCATATTAAGTGTGAAACTTATTTTTTTCCGACTGTCTTTGTGAGATTTGTAAATGGTTTTATAACCAGTGAGTGGATTTTGTCAATTTAACGTGGTAAGAATTCAAAATTTAATCAATAATGAGATTATCCATAGTAGAAAGAGATGAATGGTTGGCTCCTGTTGAGGGAGAACTAAACTATCGTTATGATCGCTACAAGTGGCGTCTTGGAGAAATTGAACATTTTTCAGGCTCACTCAAAGATTATGCTAATGCGCATCTCTATTACGGCGTGCATTACGATCCTGTTAAAAAGGGTTGGTGGATTCGTGAGTGGCTTCCTGCAGCTCGTCAAGTTACGGTTTTTGGAGATTGGAACGATTGGGAACGATTGCAATATCCTCTTAGTCGAGATGAATGGGGAAATTGGTCGATTTTTATCTCAGATTTTGAAAGTGAAGTACTAGTCAAACATAAGAGTTTTATTAAATTACATATAATAGTTGCTGATGGCACTCGCCTGGATAGAATTCTATCTTATATTTGACGCGTTGCTCACGACGATATCACTAGAGACTTGCTAGTTCAGGTTTGTGATCCTACAACTCCTTACTCGTGTGTCCATGCGTTGTTTCTTACCGCTCCTCATTTTTCTC